>NZ_CEEDEU010000003.1:0-43058 GCF_979253995.1 Erwinia sp. AC075 | reverse complement strand
TGCTCGCGGCACTGGCCAAGGGCACCAGCCGTTTGAGCGGCGCGCTCAAAAGCGATGACACACGCCATATGTCGGTCGCCCTGCGGCAGATGGGCGTCACCATCGACGAGCCGGACGACACCACCTTTGTCGTCACCAGCCAAGGCTCGCTGCAATTGCCGGCCCAGCCGTTGTTCCTCGGCAACGCCGGCACCGCCATGCGCTTTCTCACGGCTGCCGTCGCCACCGTGCAAGGCACCGTGGTACTGGACGGTGACGAGTACATGCAAAAACGCCCGATCGGCCCGCTGCTGGCCACCCTGGGCCAGAACGGCATCCAGGTCGACAGCCCCACCGGTTGCCCACCGGTAACGGTGCATGGCGCGGGCAAGGTCCAGGCCAGGCGTTTTGAGATTGACGGAGGCTTGTCCAGCCAGTACGTATCGGCCCTGCTGATGCTGGCGGCGTGCGGCGAAGCACCGATTGAAGTGGCGCTGACCGGCAAGGACATCGGCGCCCGTGGCTATGTGGACCTGACCCTCGATTGCATGCGTGCGTTCGGGGCCCAGGTAGACATCGTGGACGACACCACCTGGCGCGTGGCCCCCACGGGCTATACCGCCCATGATTACCTGATCGAACCCGACGCTTCCACCGCCACTTACCTGTGGGCCGCAGAAGTACTGACCGGTGGCCGTATCGATATTGGTGTAGCCGCGCAGGATTTCACCCAGCCCGACGCCAAGGCACAGGCCGTGATCGCGCAATTCCCGAACATGCAGGCCACGGTGGTGGGTTCACAAATGCAGGATGCGATCCCGACCCTGGCGGTGCTCGCCGCATTCAACAATACCCCGGTGCGCTTCACTGAACTGGCGAACCTGCGCGTCAAGGAATGTGACCGCGTGCAGGCGCTGCACGATGGCCTCAACGAAATTCGCCCGGGCCTGGCGACCATCGAAGGTGATGACCTGCTGGTTGCCAGCGACCCCGCTTTGGCTGGCACCGCCTGCACCGCACTGATCGATACCCACGCCGACCATCGCATCGCCATGTGCTTTGCCCTGGCCGGGCTGAAAGTCTCGGGCATTCGCATCCAAGACCCTGATTGCGTAGCCAAGACCTACCCTGACTACTGGAAAGCGCTGGCCAGCCTGGGCGTTCACTTGAGCTACTGACACACAAACCTGTGGGAGCGAGCTTGCTCGCGAAAAACGTTAACCAAAACGCGTGTTTGCTGAATGAATGCGGCGCCTGTGAGTTTTTCGCGAGCAAGCTCGCTCCTACAACTGAACCTTGCCGGGAGCGTCAATGACCCTTCGCCAACCCTGCCCACCCGGCGCCTGTGTCTGCAACCGTGAACAACTGCTGGAAGCTCCCGGCGCTGATCTGCGCATTCTGCAACTGACGCGACAGCAGGAAAAAATCCTGCTGGAGCGCCTGGAAAACCTCAAGAGCCTGCAAGACCTCGAACACTTGCAACAGCGGATGTACGACCAACTCGGCATCCGCGTCCACATCGCGCCCGGGCATACCGAGGTCAAAAGCATGCGCGGGATCCAGATCGTCATCGACGAACTGCCGGGCATGTGCCGCAAGACCCGCCAGTCGATCCCCGCCTCCATTCGCCGTGGCCTGGAGAAAAACCCAGAGATTGCCTACCGCTTGCTCGACGCCCACGACCTGTTTCGCGACGCTTGAATTATCCCGCGATGGCCTCACGCTCAAACAACCCCTGCCCCACGGTCCGGGCCTTGTGCAAATGCGCCTGGGCCGTGCCACTTTCCGAGTCCAACAACAACTCGGAAGTGAGTACCCGCGCCCCGCAATAATCAAAGATGCCGTAGTCGATCTGGGTATTCATGGCCTTGGCATAACCGTGTCGATCGAAGGCGCTTTCGTCAGCCGCCCCCAGGGCCAGCACATGTACGTGCAAATGCCTGAGTTTCTTCTGCACCGGTGTATCGGGGCCGTAATCAATCGCCCAGCCATTGACGAATACGCGGTCGACCCAACCCTTGAGCAACGCTGGCATTGACCACCAGTAGATGGGGAACGCCAGCACCAGCGCGTCGGCGCGGTCTATGCGGGCCTGTTCGGCCTGCACGTCGGCTGGCGGCGTCGCCCGAGTACGGTGCACCCGATGGTCGGCGATGGTGTAGCGTGGATCGAACCCTTCAGCGGCAAGGTCGGCTATTTCAAAGGTGTGGCCAGAGGCGGTCAAGCCCGCGCCCACCTCGGCGGCCACACTGTGGGTGAGAGATTGCGGGTCGTGATGAGCAACTACGATCAGTGCGTGCATGACTTTGACTCCATTTGAGCTTAATCTACTTTTAGTAAGTTACGTCGAATAAGTTACTTTTGGTATATAAGCATGTCAAGCAGTGAATCCCCTGCCCCACGTCGTCGTTTGTCCCGTGAAGATCGCCTGCGCCAGTTACTCGACGTGGCCTGGCAATTAGTGCGTGACGAAGGCACCGACGCCCTGACTCTGGGCCGCCTGGCCGAGCTGGCGGGCGTCACCAAACCAGTGGTTTACGACCACTTCGCTACACGCGCAGGGTTGCTGGCCGCGCTGTATGCAGACTTCGACGCGCGCCAGGACCAGGTATTTGCCGATGCCATCGCCACCAGCAAGGCGACCCTTGAGGACCGCGCGTGGGTTATCGCGTCGTCGTATGTCGATTGTGTGTTGTTGCAAGGTCGGGAAATACCCGGGGTGATTGCCGCCTTGAGCGGTTCGCCGGAGTTGGAAGCATCCAAGCGCGAATACGAGGCGATCTTTCTCGATAAATTTGCAAAGCCATTTAGCTATGAGTCATAAATCGTATAACAAGGCGTTGCAACACCGTTTCGCTTCGCTACACTCGACAGTTTGTAAGCAGCGCATTTAGCGAATCGCTGCGCGAAGTTTTTCGCACATGCGCTGCTTACAAACTGCGGTTGAACTTCACGTTAGGCGGTTCGGATCGCTCATGAACAGTCGACTTCATCTTCCGTCGTCACTCACGGCAGCCATCGCGGCTTCGGCAACCGGTGCCGGCACGTTTTGTACATCGCGTCAGCCTCGTCGCCTCGCCGAGCACCGTGGGGGCCAGGTGCCAGCTCGCGCCACACACAGTTTTCTCTTTCGGTCCGGCGTGCTCCGTCGCGCCGGCCTCAACATGGGGTGCTGCCGTAGTTACCCCCCGTCTAACTCTGGCGTTGAACGACAGCTTTCCCAAAAGCTCTACGGCTGCTCTGGGTCGACACCGGTAATCGGATCGTTGCCGCACTGAACAGCGCCCCGTTCCAGGTCGCCTCCATTTATGCGGCTGAACCGAGGGAGAGCAGCTTTACGCCGTCTGGCCGCAGTTCGCCCTTGGGCGACACGTGCCGGTAGAGCGTCTGCCGGGTAATCCCGAGTTCTTCGCAGAGATCGCCCACCTTGGTTTCCGGTTGCCCCATGCTGGCCATCGCCAGGCGTAGCTTGGCGGCGGTCATCTTGAAGGGGCGCCCCCCTTTCCTGCCGCGAGCGCGCGCCGAGATAAGTCCAGCGACTGTTCGCTCGGAAATCAACTCACGCTCGAACTCGGCCAGCGCGGCAAAAATACCGAACACAAGCTTGCCGGCGGCAGTCGTCGTGTCGACCGCCGCACCGTGACCGGTCAGGACCTTCAGGCCCACGCTACGCGCAGTTAGGTCGTGCACGGTGTTGATCAGGTGGCGCAGATCACGGCCAAGCCGATCGAGCTTCCACACGATCAGCGTGTCCCCTTCACGAAGCGCCTTCAGGCAAGCAGCCAACCCTGGGCGATCATCGCGCCTGCCCGAGGCCAGATCCTCGTAAAGGTGCGCAAGGCTCACACCAGCGGCGATGAGCGCATCGCGTTGCAAATTGGTGGACTGGGATCCGTCCGCCTTCGATACCCGCATGTAGCCGATCAGCACCTTTTCACCCGTCACGTATACGTTCGATTATGTGACAGTGTGGGTTGGAAAGTTCTGATCGTCAAATTTTGTCACTTAACCCGTCATTCATACTAAGGAATGCAAAGGGTTCGCGAGGAACATAATGTGACAGAAATTCCGGGGGAATGCCCTCCTGGGCAAACGTGTCGCGCAAGCGATCCAGGGACTCGGGGTCGCGCCGCCCATAAGACGCCAGCGTGAACAGTGAGCGGGCCGTTTCGCAATTATGTCGGGCCTCGGCGATAGCCTCGTTGAGCGCCTTGACCGCCTCCCGCCAGTGATCGACAGGCTCAGGCTTACGTTTCTTCTCGGGCAGGCCATTGGTGAACCCGGTGTGCGGCTCCGACAAGAACAGTGCTCCCAACTCCCCGTGTGGACGCACCACGCTCGATTCGATCAGCTCGATGGCGGTAGCCGCCGCCTCCAGCATTTGTAACTGCACCGCCGGGGCCAGAATCTCGTAGGGACGCCACTGGCTTTGTCCAGCGCGCAGTAGATGGCCGCAGCACGCCCAGACATGGCGAATGCTCCAGACGCAAGGCCCGCACTGCGAGAGTGGCGTGTTCAGCTCATCGAGCAGGGTGCGCAGCAACCGAAACCAGAGGCCGGCATGAATGCGTCGGCGCGGCAGCTCGACGTAACCCGTCGTCAGCGCCTGCCAAGTACGTCGGTCCATTGCCACCATCGCGTCGCTGGCCGTGCGTGGGGCCGCATCGGCGTTTTCCCAGCCGAGAAACTGCCCCGGCACGCCACTATAGGATTCCAGCCAGCAGCCATGTTGCGGGCAGCTCAGCATCAACGGCAATTTCCACGCGAGCAGTATGGCTTGATCCTCCGAGTCGTTCAGGCAAAGCGGGCAGGCGCGGTGAATCGGCTGGCTTGGCAGCCAGGCGCGCCAGCTCGTGATTGATCTCGTCTTGCGGCCGCGTCTCGGCAGCAATAGCGAGAACTGGAACGCATAGGTTTCCAGCGCGTCTGGAATCCGGGAATCGAGGCTGTCCAGCAGCCACGGCACCCAGCCAGCGAAACTCATGCAACGCAGCCGCTCCAGCTCAATGCCGCTGCGCAGGGAGAGGGCCGTCAGCAGCGCCGGAGGTGGCGCAGTATCCAGGTCATCGACCCGGCCGTGACCAAGGTCGTGCTCCAGCAGGTCATACAAGTCCATCTGGTAGCGGGCGGCGACACGCTGGAGCCATGAGGACAAGGCTTCGCCTTCCCTGGGAGCAGGATGCAGCGGCCAGCGTGCTGCCGGTTTCACATCAGTTCCCGCTCGAACTGCCGACGCCGCTCGCCAGGGCCGGTGTAATCGGCCATGCTGAGCGTGCGGTGATTGATCGCTTCTTCACCGCTTTCCAGGGCGGCGACCGCCGCCGCCATCAACAGGTGCGCCAATTCACCAATGGTGCCTTCGCTGCGCGTGAGCAGGTAACGGGCCATATCCGGCGTGGCAATTGGGGAAGGCCGCCGCAGCGGGAGCGACGCGGCAAAACTGGCCAGCAGCGAGCAGCAATCGTCGTTGGCCTCCCACAGCGGCAGCATCATGGGCTCGAAGCGGTTCTCCAACTGGTCGTCCGACCGGATCGCCAGATAGGCGTCGCGCGTGCCGACACCGACCAGCGGGATGCGCAGCTCGTTGCCGAGGAAGCGCAGCAGGTTAAGGAATTCCCGACGGTTGACGCTGTTGCCGGCCAGGACGTTGTGCAGTTCATCGATCACCAACATGCGCACGCCGACCTTGCGCAGCAAGGCCAGCGCCAATTGCTCCATTTCCGGCAGTCGTGGGCGCGGGCGCAAGGGAGCGCCCATCGCGGCGAGCAGTGCGACGTAGAAGCGGATCACCGAAGGCTCGGACGGCATCTGCACGACAAGCACCGGAATGTGCTCCTGGTCGGCGTCGGAGCTGGCCGGATGCGTGCGCCGGAATTTCTCGACGATCATCGACTTGCCGTTGTTGGTCGGGCCGATCAGCAGCAGGTTAGGCATGCGCTGCTTGTTCGGCCACGCATACAAGGTTTCCAGCCGGTTCAACGCCTCGACCGCGCGGGGATAGCCGATCCAGCGGTCGGCGCGAAGGCGCTGGATGCGCTCGTCCGCCGGCAGCCGAGCCAGCCCCTGCACCGCCGGCAGCAGGTGGGATAGGTCGATGATGGGATATTCGTCCACGGCTACCACTCCTCAATCTGGTCGAACGGTTTGGCGGGCGGCAAGTTGTCTGCCTGCGCGGCCGCAACGTCCGTTTCTGGCGGAGTCAGCTTGTCCGGCGGAACCAACGCCTTGAGGTGTTGGCGTCGATCCGCATCGCGCCGCGCCTTGCGCGTGGCCTTCTGTGCGGTGGTCACGATCTCGCGCATCTGCCCGATCATGCGGAACAGCGCCGATTCATCCACCTGCTCGCGCCCTTGCTGCCGCAATTTCGCTAGCGCCTGCCTTTGTTCCCATAGGGTGACAGCCGGGTGCGACAAAGTACGGTAGGGGACTTCCAGGTAATGCTGCCCCTCCGGTTCCAGCACCCAGATGCGGCTTATGTCGCGCGGGTCGCGCCGGATCAGAAAGGACGGCCAGCGCTCACGCCGTGCGATCCACGGCTTGAGCGCGTCGGCGTAGTAGTGAATGTGGTCGATGACGAAGCCGGTGCGGGTCAGCGTGCGGCGGAGGATGGGCAGGAAATCGACCAGAAAGGCAGTGGCGCGGGTGACGACGGCCGGCACACCGATGCGGGCCACCGCCTCGGCCCAGCGCGCTTCCGGCGGCTGAAGCAGACCGTTGTGCACGGAGCCGTGGTAGGTGCCGACCGCCAATGTGAGCCAGCGCTCCAGCTCGCGCAGCGTCAGGGCGGCCTTGTTTTCGGAATCGTAGTCGCCGCGCTGGTCAGGGTTGGAGAAGGTCGTTCCCGGCAGTTCGTCGTGAATCATCTGCATCGCCGTGCCGATGATCCGTTCCACGATGCCGCCATAGTGCGGCTGTCCCAGCGGGCGATAGTCCAGCCGGATGCCATGCTGCTCGCAACCCCGGCGCAGGGCCTCGCTCTTGAACTCGGCCGCGTTGTCTAGGTAGAGCAGCAAGGGCTTGCCGCTCATCTGCCAATCCATTTCCACGTTCAGTCCTTCCAGCCAAGGGCGCTTGTCGCAGGCGACATGCACGAGGCACAGGCCAACCGAAACGGCAGACGGCGCTTCCAGCGTGACGACCATGCCGAGCACGCAGCGGGTGAACACGTCGATGGCGAGGGTCAGGTACGGGCGGCCAATAGGTTGCCGGTCGCGGTCATCGACCACGATCAGGTCGATGACCGTATGGTCTATCTGCACCTGCTCCAGCGGCGCGGTCACGGCAGGAGGCTCGCCGCCCACACCTTGTAGGTCACGAGCGGCATCCTGGCCTTCCCGCCGGCGGATGACCTTGCGCGGGTCAAGGCTAGCGATCCGTAAGGCCACGGTATTTCGCGCCGGCACTCGCAGTTTTTGAGCCTTGCACACCTGAGTGACTTCGCGGTGAAAGGCCGCTAGGCTGCGCTTCTGCTTGGTCAGGAACCGCTTTTGCAGTAGCTCGTGGATGACGCGCTCGACCGGTTCCGGCAAGCGCCCCTTACCTTTACCTCCACCGGACTGGCCGGGCACCAGATCCGTCACGAGGCCGCTGCCTTGCCGGGCACGCCGGATCAGAACGTATACCTGGCGCCGAGACAAGCCCAGCGCCTGAGCCGCCATATCGGCCGCTTCGTGCCCGACCGTCTCCGACTGCGCCAACGGACTGATGATCTCCGCACGACGGCGCGCACGCTCCCAAGCCTCATCAGGCAGAGTGGCCACGCCTTGTTCTGGAATCCGTGGGGTGTCCGTCGCCATGCTCACCTCGCTTTGGTGCACACGAGTATTGAGCATAGTCGAGATTGGTGCAGATCACTTCTGATATTGAACTGTCAGGAGCTGGCTGCACAACAGCCATTACGCCCAATCAACTGGTGCAGTCGTCTTCTGAAAATGACAGCGTGACGCATCCTGATCGTGCGCAGAAGCCCGGAGGTATCCAAATATGTACATGACCGCCTCTTATGTCATTAGGGTTATGTCACTATAACCTATGTCATTAGAGTTATGCCATTAAGGCGCGAGGGGAAGGATTCAGAGGGTGACAGAAGGGTATACTCATAAGACATAGCTGATAGTTGTATCTATCAGCTATGCGTGACAGTCACGATAGAGAGGTTAGGCGTAATTCTTGATCTTGAACTGGCGGATAAATTCACGCGATTTGAAATACCTCCCACGCGGCAGTTTTTCACCAAGCGAGCGCTTATCTGCCCACGCTTCAAATGCGGGACATGCGCCTTTTAAAACTGATGGTAGATAAATCCGTGTTGCAACATTTCTCATTACTGTACGCAGAGACAAAGTGGCATCCTCAGTATTAAAGCTATCATCAATACTGATAACTCTTTCTGACACATCCTCGATTTTGATTTTTGAGGTATCGATGGTCATTCCGTCTTTGACCTTCCCCACAACAAAAATATTTCTATTCTGCTGGCGTTCTGTCATAGCTTCCTCCTGTTGAAATTAACACTACCGTACAGCCAATAGCACCCAAAGTAAATAATAGTCACCTTTATTTTTACTGGTAATTACTAAACCACCATGCTAGTGTTTTCTCAGCGTTATATTACTACGGAAAATGACAATGGCAGAGGACAGCAAACAGCTAACCAAACGGCAACAGAAAGCCATTGATACTGCGGCGCTAATCCGGCAGGAGCCGCCGCAAGGTGAAGATATGGCATTCACCCACTCCATTCTGTGCCAGGTCGGTTTGCCCCGTTCTAAGGTGGCAGGGCGTGAGTTTATGCGCCGTTCTGGTGATGCCTGGCTCGTCGTACAGGCAGGCTGGATTGATGAAGGCAGTGGCCCGGTAGAGCAGCCGTTACCCTATGGCGCTATGCCGCGACTCACGTTCGCCTGGATTTCATCGTATGCACTGCGCAACAAAACACGGGAAATTTCCATCGGCCACAGCGCTAATGAGTTTCTTCACCTTATGGGGATGGACTCACAGGGAACCCGTCATAAAACGCTGCGTACACAAATGCAGGCGCTGGCCGCGTGTCGTTTGCAGCTGGGCTTTAAGGGCCGGACCTATAACGGCCAGCCCGTCGAACAGTTTGATGCCTGGATCAAAGATGGTGACGCGAAGCAGCTCACGCTATGGCCGGGAACACTCACCCTGTCCGAAGGCTATTATAACGGCCTGATAGACAGCGCCGTTCCGCTCGACAACAGAGCGTTACATGTGCTGAAAGGCTCTGCACTGGCACTTGATATATACGCGTGGCTTGCTCACCGTCTCCACCGCATTGAGGGCCGTCCGGTTATTTTGTACTGGATGAAGCTACGGGAGCAGTTCGCCCAGGAATACAGCGGGAAGAATGCCGACAAGGATTTTAAACGGGCATTCATGCCAGCGTTGAAACAGGTGCTTTCAGTATACCCGGCGGCGAAGGTTGAGCAGGTTAAAGGCGGCTTATTGCTGTATTGTTCCCCTCCCCCTATTCCGTACAAATCGTGAAAAAGGCCCCATCCGGGCCTTTTGTTTTTGTGGATAACCCTGTTTATTCAGCAAGTTATCCACGTTAAATCACCCCCCCTCAACTGCGTTAAATCGCCCCCCCTACTGCGTTAAATCGCCCCCCTTAGCTGCGTTAAATTACCCCCCCTAACCCACGTTATATTACCCCCCCCCTAAACCTGTAAGGTGATCCTTTATGTTTTTCCTTTAATTTCTACCTATAACAGATCCTATAATTACCCGGTGCAATATGTGAAAAACGAGTGTCAGAGCGTGACTGTAACGGTGGTGGAAATTACGCTTCCTCGACCTGACAGACTCGCCGCGCTGCGGCTCCCTAATCAGGTCTTGCGGCGAGCGTTGCGGCTTTCAAATTCTACGGCTTTCGCTATAATCCAGAACTATCAGCATTTCCTTCGCTGATTCCCCCGGAGGCCAGTTGCTGCCGCGACGGCCTCCCCCCCTTCGTTTCATTAGTTCAATAGAGTAAAATCATTATTTACTAACATTGACCGTTGGCGATGGCCGCTATATCATGAGCTAATCGTTATCAACCAGGAATGACTATGGCCCGCAAGCAGACCCGCAGCATGACGCAAGAGGAATGGGATTTGCTCATGCCCGCAATGCAGACATTTACTCACCTTTCTACCGAGATCGGCCACTCCGTGCTGGTTAACGGAGAAAGCAATAAAGAAGTGGCCGAGCGTGTCGGGCGGACGAAGCAAAACGTGGGTTCCACTGTGAAACGTATTTGGGATCTGTATCAGTCCGTGACCATTGAGGCAGGCGGCGAGAAACTTCGTAAAGTGGATGTGTGGCTCCCTGAAGCAATGGCCCTGAAGGTGCTAAAGGAAGCCGAGAAGTACGCTATCAATCAGAGTAAAGCCGAACAATACGAATAATAAATATTCCATTCGCCCCGGTCAGGGGCTTTTATTATGAGGGCTGAAGTTCGGCTTTCTCGCAATGCTCCCCGCCGCAGAACACGACCAGACCCGGCTTACCCCACAGATTCACATGACACACCGGGCAGGTGTATTTTGCGCGATTGGACTTGTTTACCGGGGTTTCTGGCGGCGGCGAAACAAACCTCATTGCCTCGATGATCTCATCGTCCAGTTCGCCGGGTTCGTCGGTGTAATCATCGTCCGGCTGATACTCCCCATCATCTTCATCATCGATGTAGCCCTTTCCGCTGGGTGATTGCGGCGCTCCGGGTTTTGGCTGATACGGAGGAAATCGGTCCATCCAGGACAGCTGGAAATTACGCGTCAACAGTTCATCACAAGCCTGGTCAAACGGACCGCCGGTAATGATGTAGTGCGTCATGCTTTGCCCTACCTTCTTTCCCCCTGCTTGTCCTGTATCGGAGGGCATTAACCCGACTCTTTCCATCAACGCGGCCCATTCTTTATTGTGATAGCCACGTCTTCCGGCCTTCCCGAAATGAAACTGCCACTGGTGAACCATTTCATGTACCAGAGTGGATAACGTCGCCTTGATGGTGCGTATGGAGAAGTACACCGGGTTCATGGCTATTTCATCGACCATTTGCCCGCTCTCACGTCCAGCGAAGCGCTGAAACGAGCAATAGCCGTAAGTGCGCTTTTCACGTTGCAGGGTGATCAGGCATGGCGGTAGCTCGTTATTAAAAAGCCGTTCATCAAAAAAATCGTAGGCGTGCTGGAGTTCTTCGTAGGTTTCGGGTGTTGGCAATGTCATGTGGCCTTCCTTCTGTATTGCGCAATACAGAAAATATACTGCTGACAGAGAGTAAAGTCTAACAAAATTTGTATTTACTAATGTTGACTTTGAATCAAAAAAGAGCGATACTTATTTCATCGGGAGGCAATACCGCCCCCGTTAACACAGCCCAAAGCGGCAACCTCGGAGTAAATACTATGGCTAATATCGTCACCGCAAAAATCTATGGCCCCGCTCAGAAAATGCGTTTCCTTCCTTACGCGTTCGCAGAATTTTATCTTCAGGCAGAAAACTACGTTTGCAGCTTCATGAAAAAATACGCTGTTGGCTATGATGGCGGCTGCTGGGAGTACATCACATATGAAAACGGCGCGTGTGCGTTCATCGCGCCGGATGGCTACCAGCTCACGCTCCCTAACTATTTTGATGAACCAGTTAGCGCTAAAGAAGCCGGGATTATCGTTGCGCTGTATGCCTACAGCCACTTTTGCTGCGTGGCGTTTGAGCGTGGCTGGCAGCGTGTGAATGAGACGATGGCCGAACGCTACCACACGCTGCGGGACTTTACCGAAACACTCCCCCCGGAGTCACAGAGCCGTATTTTTCGGGCAATAGATTAACCAGGAGCGGCGGGCATTTGCCCGCCTTACTCGTTCAGGAAGGAGGCAATCCAATGCAGCCAACGAAAGAGCAGTTAATAGCACACGCAACCGAAAAGCTGGGGAGAATTTCGGTCGGAGCGGTGCCGGAACGCTACCGCCTGGAGGCACGAATGAATCAGCAGTTGCTTGAAATCGCGATTGCGGCGCTGACGGGTGAATATATACAGGTATTTGAGAAAAAGGACTGACATATGGCTTTCGACTTCAAAAAAGAGGATGCGGCCAAGTATGGCCGCGAGGTTTACCGGGCGTTTCGTAGTAAGGGTAATCACCGCTGGGATACATGTGTTTTCGTGAAGGAATCCGGGGCTTACTCTGCCGTATTCCGGCATTCGTTCCGCAAAAAGGTTATCGAGGATGGCAAAGAAATCCGCCGCAACGTTATTGATGATGAAATCGTGGTGGCCGCGCCGGACGCGGGCAGCTTTACCAGGGCAAAATTCCCACAATTGGCCGACGCGAAAGAGCTGAAGCAATCAGGCTTTTTCACCCGCTTACGGTTTGCCGCTGAAGCAGCTGCTTATCGTGAAGCATGGCCGGGGCATGATGGCGGCGTGGTGCTGATATGGGAAGGGAAAGCCTATGGCTGGAAAAATTGCCTGCGCGATGCAAACCATGAACAGCCTGGCGCGATAGCGATCGACACTGACGGCCATGTTTTTATTGCTGAAGGTGGAAACGAGTATGACGGCGCGAAATGCTGGGTAGCTATGCCTGAAAATGTGGTGTGACAGTGCTGACTTTTATCCGTCACGCTGTTCCCTGATATAAACAGCGAAAGGAACGATTGCATGAAAATTAAAGTGGAAGTTAACGGTCTGGTGTATGACAGCAGCAACCCAAAATGTATGTGCATTTTGTCCAATAGCCAGAATACCTTGTATGCCTTTATCCAGGTGCTCGATGGTGATATGACAAAGCGCTATTGGGGCCTGTACGATCATGATGCTCAAGAGGCCTCGATAAAGGAAATTATGCGATGGGGCGGCAAGTGGCCGACTCTGCCAGAGTCTGACGAAACACCATTTTGATAAGGAGTTTAATATGCCGCATGGGAAAGTGGTTTTTAACAAAAAAGGGCGCTGGGACTGGCTTGATAGAGGGTGTGATATTGGGGAGGATGAATTAAATCAGGGGGAGTGGTTTGTTGGTGAAATGTTTTACCCGCCTGACTTCGAATACGACACATCAATGCACGATCACCAAATCACAACGTGGCTATCAAAGCCTGATGAACTGGTGCGATATGAGAAATGACGTTTAGATGTTAAAAGGCGGGGAGTGGTCCCCCCGCCTTTAGTTACGTCTCCGGTCAGTCGAAATACTGCCGGATCAGTTCCAGGACTGCTATTACAGCGTTAGACACTGCAACAACTGCCCGCAGAACGACGATTAACACGTTAATCATCCGTTTGCTCCATACAGAGCAGGAACGCCGCTGATCACCCTTACATTGCCTGTCACAGCGGCTACCCAACGTCAATTGTTTTGGTCGTCCCCACTCCAGCCAGGGCATTGAAACAGCACCACCTGTTTTCCAACCAGGACTTTAATCCGTTCACGCCGCGCAAGCGGTGGGCTGGAGAAAGAACGCCAACAGATTGACCCGCGCAGTATACCCTATTCCTGATGGTTTGCATTTACGGCACTCATGACGTAATATTTTATCGTCAATTGTTTTGGTCGTTCCCGCCTCCATCTGGGGCAAAACATTAAAGCCCGATCTCACCAGTCGGGTTTTTTTGTGCCTGTCGTTTACCTCTCCGCGCTGGGCGTCGCCCTCCGGGCCGCTACGTTGTGCTGCGCATCGAGCCAGCCTTGCTGTCTCGACCCTTCGGGCTTCCATCGCTGACGCATCAAAAAAACTGAACGCCTGCTTTTCTCGCCTGTTGTCGCTAACTCACTGAAATAACGTAAAACCCGAAATGGGCGCCCGCCAGCTGCAGCTGCTTCTCAGCTGCTGCCGGCTGCGTGTGTCGTTCAGCAAATTTGATCGTGTCGGTCAACGTCACCAGCGGCGCTGTAAAGCCGTTTACAGCCCATCCGGGCGCGTCAGCTGCGCTGACCCACCACGGACCCGGAAATCACGCCCTGCGTGTCGCTATGCGCCCCACAGCCCGCTCACCGGGACAGGGCTAATGTGTGGCCGTGGCGTGGCGTTTTGGGCGGTTGAAAAGAGGGCTTTGCAGGGAGGGGGTGGGGGCAGAGTTTACGCGGCGGCGTGCGTGAGCGTGCTGTGGTGGCCTAGGTCGGGTTTTGTGGTAGTGGGCGTGTCGCCCTGGTCAGGGGGAGCAAGGCCCGGCGATTGGCGTTCTGAGTCCCCTTTTATCCTGGTGCTGTCGCCTTCCCGCTGTCGCGCAATCGTATGAAATATATGTAATAAATGTATTTACTAATATTGACTTTAAGAGCGAAAAAGGCGATACTTATATTCATCGGGAGGCAATGCCGCCGCCCGGTAACACAGCCCAAAGCGGCGATTATCAGGAGTAACATCATGACTACTTTAACTGTCGGCCAGTGCCTCACCTCTTTTAAAAACGAGTATGTAGTAAGCGCGATTAATCTGGCTGACGACAAAATCAGCTATACCATCCTCGGCCTGAATGCCCCGACCTGCGCCCCGCTGCTGGAAACCTCCCTGCGCTTTTACCAGGTGATCGACAAGACCCTTTCACTCGATGAACTCCGCGCCCGCCGTCAGGTTGTGCAGAGTGTGACCGACCAGCGAGAAGCGAGACACCAGGCGAAAGAAGATGCCCGCCAGCTGGCGAACGAACGCGCCAGCGCTGACCCGGAAAACGCCGGATTGCTGACCACGGCCACCGAAAGCAACACCACCAAGCTAGCCGCTAAAAACATCCGTATTCTGCTGAAAAAGCATTTCCCCGGCGTGAAGTTTTCTGTCCGTATGCGTGACTATAACGCGCTCTATGTTTCGTGGACGGATGGCCCAACCAAAGAGGCTGTAGAAGCGATTACAGACAAGTTTGAGGAAGGCAGCGTTAACTCAATGGAGGACATTTACGAATACAACATTACGGGCTTCCACCGTGTTTATGGTGGCGTGAAATACCTGTTTTGCTCACGCGACCTGACCGACGCGCTGATCGCTGAATCTATCGAACTGCTGCGCAAAGAATACGGCGAAACCACTATCCCGGCTGATGTGACGCTTGAGGCGTACAAATCCGGGGCGCTGGCGGGGCGCGGGCATGACCGCTTTACCTGGGGGCTTGCAACGCAAATACGCATCAATGCGGGAAAGGTGGATAAATCCAGCCACTGAAATTAGCGCCCTTCGGGGCGCTTTTTGTTGGTAGAACTTAATGAAGTATATGTAATAAATTTATTTACTAATATTGACTTTGGGGGCGAAAAGAGCGATACTTATTTCATCGGGAGGCAATACCGCCGCCCGGTAACACAGCCCAAAGTGGCATCTAAGGAGTTATCTATGAACTATCTGATCATCATCCCAATCGTGCTTATCCTTGCCGCCGCCGCGCTGGCGCTTCCGTGGTTTATGGTTCGTCAGGGCTACCGTGAACAAGTTCAGCTGGGCGGCGCGTGTACTACCGTGCTGGGGCTGGCCGCATCAACAGGCGTTTTCAGCTATGCCGATAATATGCCGCTGGCGTTACTGTATGGGTCTGCGTCGGTTGTGTCATTCCTGTATGCGCTTGATTGCTTCCTGCCGCTTTATCTTTCACGTAAATCTCACTAACTCACAGGCGGGGGGAAGCCCCCGCCAGCCAGGAGAAAAAAATGGAAACCGGAAAACTCGCACAACAGCAGGGTTTTGATCTGGAGTTGCAGATCCTGAAAAGCCAGAAGGGCTATTACATTGGCACAGCGACCAGTGAAGGCTACCCGGTATCAAGGGAATCCGCTGAATACTTCCCGGACAGCAGCGCCGCGCAGCAGGCTTTGACGGATAACCGCTGGACACAGCGGGAGGATTATTAATTAAATTGCAGGGCGGCTATTCGCCGCCCTGCATAACGAAAAGGAGGCCGAACGATGGCAGACCATGACGACGCGCCGGATAAAATTAGATGTCTGGAGTGCGGGAAAGAGTTTTCTTTCCTTGCCCCTCATTTGAGTAAAGCCCACCAGATGAACGCCAGACAGTACCGGGAACGCTGGGGCATACCACTACAAACGCCGCTTGCCAGCGCCGAGCATTCCCGCCAGTGTCGGGAAAATGTTTTGCGCCGTATCCGGCGGGGCGAGATTCGCCCCGCTGACCAGCTTGCACTCATGGCCGAAGGGCGCAGGAACGCCCCGAAGCGGGACCGAAGTACCCGCCTGCATAAAGTGGCGGCGGCACAGGTCGCGCGGGTGCATCAGATATGGAAGCATTCTCCGGTGGTGAAGGTCGTTCCTGATACGCTCAGGGACGAAGCCGTGCAAAGAATGACGGCCAGAAAGGTGACTGGTGAGAAAGTTAAGGATATTGCCGCCGATCTGAATCTGTCGGTTGGGTGTCTGTACAAATGGGTGGCGGGCGCTAAATAGGGCGTCTCCCTCCGGGCCGCTACGTCGTGCTGCGCATCGAGCCAGCCTTGCTGTCTCGCCCCTTCGGGCTTCCATCGCTGACGCTTGTGATAAACATGGATTGTGCAGCTCAACGGGCATCAGTCCGTCAAACCCGGCGCTTGCAGCGGCCACAGGCCGCGCCGCGCCAACCGCCCCGCAACGGGGCTTTAAGGCATCAAAAATACTGAATGCCTGTTTTCCCTGCCTGCTGTCGCTAACTCACTGAAATAACGCAAAACGCAAAATGGGCGTCCGCCAGCTGCAGCTGCTTCTCAGCTGCTGCCGGCTGCGGGTGTCGTTCAGCAAATTTGATCGTGTCGGCCAACGTCACCAGCGGCGCTGTAAGGCCGTTTACAGCCCATCCGGGCGCGTCAGCTGCGCTGACCCACCACGGACCCGGAAATCACGCCCAGCGCGTCGCAGAGCGCCGCACAGGCCGCTCACCGGGACAGGGCTAATGTGTGGCCGTGGCGTGGCGTTTTGGTCGGTGGAAAAGAGGGCTTTGCAGGGAGGGGGTGGGGGCAGTGTCCACGCGGCGGCGTGTGTGGGCGTGCTGTGGTGGTTCCGGTCGGGTTATGTGGTAGTCCCCGTCAGGTCCGGTAAGGCCCGGCGATTGACGATTTAAGCCCCCTTTCATCGTGGTGCTGTCGCCTTTCCGCTGTCGCGCAACCATATGAAATGTAAGTAATAAACGTATTTACTAATATTGACTTTGAGAGCGAAAAGAGCGATACTTAATTCATCGGGAGGCAGCACCGCCGCCCGGTAATACAGCCCAAAGCGGCGATTACATTCAAGGAGCAAAAAATGAAACTGACTCGCGAAGCAACCACAGCAGCAAACCCGGATTTACGCGGCCGCAAACATCATTTCATCATCGAGAGCGCCACGGCGGCAGAGCTGGAAGCGATGGATGAGATCCTGACGCTGGCAGGCTGGGAAAATGACAGCTGCCCTTGCTATGAGGACGGCTTTGGTTGTGGTTACTGGATCGACATTTCCGAAGTGGCTTGTTTCAAAGCGGCATACAAAGCAGCGAAAACGGGCCTGAAAGGCTATATGGCAGTTGAAGCAGAGAAGGCCGCAGCAGTGAGCGAAGCTACCGCAGAACCAGCCCCGCAACACATTCCGGCGGCAAGCCTGGACGATTACACCGTGTACACTTTGCATGAACCTATTGAAGCGGAAGAAGGCAAGCCATACGCAGAGAAGCGCGTAACTCGCGCCTACGTTGCCCGCAGCATGACCCGCGCCCTGGCGAGCCAGGAGAAGCATGTAGAGAAGTACAAAGCGCAGGATGTTATCTGGCTGGCGGAACACAACGCAGACCACGCTTTTAGAATGGGCGTTTTAAGCCCGGAAGAATTCACAGAGATCTATCACATGATACGTGCAGAGAACGCGCAGCCCCTGCTTATTCTGGCGGCCTTGCGTGATGCCCTGCTAACCGGAGCGCCAGCACTTGCCGCCGCCCGTGCGGCATAAACCGCCGTCCTTCAATGCGCCTTCCGGGGCGCTTTTTGTTGGTAGAACCGCATGAAATATATGTAATTATTGTATTTACTAATATTGACTTTTCGGGCGAAAAAAGCGATACTTATTTCATCGGGAGGCAATACCGCCGCCCGGTAGCAAAGCCCAAAGCGGCAACCTACGGAGTCCCAAATGAAACAACATATCGCTGCAATTATCCGCGAATACAACACCCCTACAGTCACCGTCGAAGTAGCCAATACAGACCGCTACGATAGTGAGCAAATCGAGATCCGCCAGGTTGTTGATGGTCGCCTTATCTGGCGGGCGTGGGACTATGAGGCAGGTTTTGAAAGCGCCCTGCATCGCGAGATGGCCTATTACCATATCCCGGCCTGATTGAGCCATAAACACCCCGCCCGGTGAAAGCCGGGCAATACAGCCCAAAGCGGCACTTATCAGGAGTTAACCTAATGACAAAAGCCACTACACCGTCCCAGCTGAAAACAGAGCTGGAGAGCCAGAAAACCTACCTTCTCGAAGCCTGCCTGATGGCCTTCAATCAGTTACCTAACCAGCGAACAAAAGGCGCATACCCGTCAACATACGCACTCGCAGCAAAGATTGATCACCTGTTGCAGCAGGAAAAAAAATAAGCCTTCCCACAACGACAAAGCCCGGTTAATACCGGGCTTTTCTGTATTGCACAATACACTAAAGATTAAGTGCGTTTGCGTCCTGCGCCAGCCAGCATCGGTATGTTTCCTTTTGAAACTCCCCGCCGCAGCCGCCACCGGCTTTTGATTTTCCGCAGTGCTGGCATGTACCCAGCGCGGCTTTTTCTTTCTCCCACTGTTGCCAGTTGCGGATCAGCAGCAGCTGGAAAAACTCATTTGGTGAATAGGGCTGTTTACCTATCCTGCGCACCTGCCGTAGTTCTTCCAGCTGCGCGGCTTCATCATGCGTTAGCGTGACCGTCACGCTAACGCCTTCATTGCGTAACCGTTCGCGGCGGCGAGCTTGCCGCCGCCTGGCTAACATCCTCTCGCGTTCAGTTTTATCCATGTTCATCACCGTGACTGTCACGATTTAAAAAAAGAAAAAAGGCCGGGAGTCCGGCCTTGTGAGTTACTTCAGGATCAGCAAGGTCAGCGCCGCACCAATGGCCGCGCCGACGATGGAACAAACAGCCGTCATGATCACGACGCGGTTAACGATGGTGCTGGCGTTGTTGTGCTGGAGTGATTGCCAGCGCGTCAGGAAGTCTGACCGCGCCTTGTTTTCCTCCTTCATCGCTGTCTGTATGTCTCTCAGGCTGCCGATGATTTCCGCTCTCGAATCGTCTGCCGTCAATTCAAGTGCGCTTTTGAGTTCGCCCAGCTGCTGAAGCATGTCGGCTTGTTCGGCCTTCATTAACTTCATGGCTTCTAAAATTTCCTTCGCGTCTCCCAAAAACCAGTCCATCAATACGTCTAATTTATCGGGCTGCTTATCCATGCTTAATCTCCGATTAACAGGGAGAATGTTTTATCCAGGTTACTTTTTACCGGGATAGCCTGTTTCATGTAAGTATAACGACGCGCCATTTTGCGGCGTTCGTCTACGTCAGCTGATGCTTTAGCGCGGGCTTTAAATTCTTCCGCATCTTCAGCGGTCAGCGTTTCAAACGAAATTTTGTGATGTGCAAGATATTCGTATACCTCACTATTATAGATCGCAGAATTTTTATTAATGCGGCCTACTTTAGTTTGCTTCACAAAATCGAAAATCGGGCCGAAAACATTTTCAACATCGTCGCCCGGATTAACACGGTTTGGAATAAAGATAATTTTTTTGTTATCCACGCCAGCCTTGCTTAACGTGTGTGCCGTTTTCATGCTTTCTTTAATAGCTTTATCTTCCGGCGTTACCGGGATGAAATACATATCAAATTCATTTGCGCCGCCATCGAAGCGGGACATTGCCATTAAAAACGGTTCTACGTTTGACGCGCCAATATCAATAATCGCTGCATCTTCGAAAACAACATCTTCAATCAGGCGGGAAAAATCATCCCCTTTAAAACTGGTGACGTTTTCAATTCCTAAATCAGACGCTGATTGGTTAATTGTTTCGACAGCGAAAAATTTCGCATCTTTCAGGCGCGGGGCGAGAAGGTAAGTTGAAACTAAAGTTTTGCCAACGCTGCCACTGTAATTAATAACCGCTACTTTCATTACACACCTCAATATTTTTTGATGAACTCATTAGGATCGAACTCGGCTTTTGCCTCGTCAAAAAATTCCTTTCCGATGATACCCGGTGACTGTTTCTTTTTGTCTCCTTCGGTCGCGTCTTGTGTATTGTGCAATACATCTTTTTTTGCCTGCTCAGACTGCGCGGGCTTTTCTGTATTGTGCAATACAGGTTTCTTTTTTTGCTCACTGGCTCCGGTTGATTCTGTATTGTGCAATACAGAATCAGGGGCGGCATGTTTCGCCCGGTTTTGCCTGGCCCGATACAGGGCAGTATCAAAACTTCGAACGTTCACATTCTCCAGGCTGAAGCGTTCAGATACCGCTTTGAAAACCTCCTCTCTGGAGACTCCCAGTGACAGCATTTCTTCTACTTCCGGCAACATCATCTGAATTGCTGCCCTGATGCTTTTGGGCTTCATAGTACCCTCATGTAGAACGATGTATTTTTGATGTAATAGTGATGTATTTATGACGCATCAACTATCCCATGACGTAAGAGTGGTGTAATAGTGGTGTAATGTCAACCATGAATTGACGTAATTATGGTGTATTTGTGGTGTAAGGGTATTCATGCAAGCATGAATACCGGGATATTGAACGCTTTTTCACCAAACTACCCCTTAACCTCCGTAGATCGCTCCTACCAAACTGATTATTTTTTAGCCCTTAACCTGCTATACACCTAACGCAGTGCGATAAATCGCACTAACCAACTGATTTAAAAAGTAAAAATGGCAATATTACGAATCATGGGTATTAAAAAGGTATTAAAAATATAGCATAAGAGTATGGTTTATATGGAAATGTAGGTATTACTTTGTTAATACTTACCTCATGCGGTTAAACTACCGCCAGATTGAACACGAAAAATCACCAGTTGAGGACATGATGCCGATCATCACATGCAAGGTAACGGACGAAGAAAAAGAGCTTATCGACAGGCTGGCCGGAACGAACAGATCGGACTATATGCGCCGTTGTTTGTTGGCCGGATCAGGTGGCCGGATAGGTGGATTGAGTCAGGTTACGGAACAGATAAATGAAGTAAATCGACGCCTCGATATTCTGTTTGACCAGGTATCAGAGACAGATATGAGCGCGTTTTCCTCGGAGCTAAAAGGTCTGGTCAAACAGCTGTCACAACTCAAATTGCCGCCTCCCGGTCAGATGATGCTGCACGAATCCCTGGCAATCGAGACGGTGATCCTGCTGCGTTCGATGGCGACCCCGGCCAATATGAAAGCCGCCTGGGGAGAGCTGGAACGTAACGGGTACAAAGTATGGGAAAGTAAACAAGAGAGGAAGGAATAATGACGGAACAAGAGAGAGGACTTATATTTTTATGCTCGCTGCTGGGGCCAATACCCTTTGTATGGTTTATTACGGCGAAGTTCGTTTATGGTATTAATAGCGAGACGGCTCACTACCTTGTCCCCTATTTGCTAAAAAACACGTTCAACCTGTGGCCGTTATGGGTGTCGATTATTTCAGGCTCGGTTATAGGGTTGTGTGGTTTTATTGGATTTATCATTTACGATAAGGGCAGGGTATATAAAGGACCACGTTTCAAACGTATCTTGCGTGGAACCAAATTAGCCAGAGCATCCACGCTAGCCGAAAAAACAAAGGAGAGAGGTAAAAAGCAATTAATGATTGCAGGTGTTCCAGTGCCTACTGAATATGAAACGCTTCATTTTTCAATCGGCGGGGCCACTGGTACGGGTAAATCAACCGTTATCAAAGAAGCCATATATTCAAGCCTGAAAAGAGGCACAGATAAACGCATAGTTCTTGACCCGAACGGAGAATATGTTGAGACGTTTTATCGCCCCGGCGACGTGATTCTTAGTCCCTATGATAAACGCTCTCCCGGTTGGTCAATGTTCAACGAAATACGCGATGATTTTGATTATGATCTCTATGCTGTATCTATTATTCAGGAAAGTAAGGAACGTTCAGCAGAGGAATGGTACAGGTATGGGCGTCTTATTTATCGTGAGGTGTCAAAGAAATTACTCACGCTAAAACGTAACCCAACAATGGAAGAAGTTATGCACTGGTGTACCATTGTTGAGAATGACAAATTAAAAGAGTTTGTGAAAGGTACACCTGCGGAAGCTCTGTTTATTAAAGGTGCCGAAAGGGCCACCGGGAGCGCCCGTTTTGTCCTGGGTGACAAATTAGCCCCACACCTGAAGATGCCCGCTGGCGATTTCTCGCTGCGTGACTGGCTGGAAGATGATAAACCCGGCACGTTGTTTATCACCTGGCAAGAGCAGATGAAAAAGAGCCTCAATCCGCTGATTTCATGCTGGCTGGATATTATGTTTTCAAGCCTGTTGGGTATGGGGAAACGCGATCAGCGCACGCTGTTTTTTATCGACGAGCTGGAATCACTGGAATACCTGCCAAACCTGCAAGACTTACTGACGAAAGGGCGAAAAAGTGGCGCGTCGGTATGGGCTGGCTACCAGACGTACTCTCAGCTGATTGAGCGCTACGGCATCAACATAGCGGAAACACTGCTAGGAAGTATGCGCTCCGGTATCGTCATGGGTAGCAGTCGATTAGGTAAAGAAACCCTTGAGCAAATGTCCCGCGCATTGGGCGAGATTGAGGGTGAAGTGGAACACAAACAAGGCAATCCATTCCAGGCGGGCATTGGTAACAGGCCACGCATTGAAACGCGTACTGTCAGAGCCGTTACCCCAACGGAAATATCAGAGCTGAAAAACCTTACCGGATACGTCTATTTTCCTGGTGATCTGCCTGTCGGCAAGTTCAAGACTAAATATGTGAAATACACGCGTAAAAACCCGGTTCCGGGCATCATCATGAGGTAGCGCCATGCTTGATATTACGACTATCACCCGTATCGATATTGCGTCAGTTGTAGGTTACTACGCTGACGCAAAAGACGATTACTACAGCAAAGACAGTAGCTTTACTGCGTGGCATGGTCAGGGCGCTGAAGCGCTGGGCCTTTCCGGCGAGGTCAGTTCCCAACGCTTCAAAGAGCTGCTTGTCGGGGATGTTGACCCTTTCACACAGATGAAGCGCTCCAGCGGTGATGCAACGAAAGAACGGCTGGGATACGACCTCACATTTTCCGCGCCTAAAGGCGTATCGATGCAGGCGCTGATCCACGGCGATAAGACAATAATCGCCGCCCACGAAAAAGCGGTTGCCGCTGCCGTCCAGGAAGCGGAAAAGCTGGCTCAGGCCCGCACGACCCACGCAGGGAAAACCATTACGCAGAATACCGGTAATCTGGTTGTTGCTTCCTTCCGGCATGAAACATCACGCGCCCTTGACCCGGAGTTGCATACCCACGCCTTTGTCATGAATATGACGCAGCGCGGGGATGGTCAATGGCGAGCACTTAAAAACGATGAACTGATGCGGGCCAAGATGCACCTGGGGGATGTCTATAAGCAGGAGCTGGCGCTGGAGCTGACAAAGGCCGGGTATGAGCTGCGCTATAACAACAAAAACAACACCTTTGATATGGCGCATTTTACGGATGAACAAATCCGGGGATTCTCACGGCGTTCCGCTCAGATAGAAGAAGGGCTGGCGGCTATGGGGCTGACCCGCGAAACCGCTGACGCACAGACCAAAAGCCGGGTATCGATGGCGACCCGCGACAAAAAAACAGACGACTATTCGCGTGAAGATATTCATAAAGAGTGGGTTAATCGGGCTAACGAGCTGGGGATAGACTTCAATGATCTGTCCTGGGCGGGCAAAGGCAAGGATGGCCCGCAAACGTCAATGAATACCGTCCCTAACTTCACAAGCCCGGAGGTAAAAGCCGACCGGGCGATCCAGTTTGCACTTAAATCTCTTTCAGAGCGCGATGCGTCTTTTGACCAGTCGCGCTTGCTGGCCGTGGCAAATAAAAAGGCAATCGGGCAGGCATCAAAACAGGATGTTGAAGCGGCCTATTATCGTGCTGTGGCGAAAGGGGCCATTATTGAAGGTGAAGCGCGATACACCACCACAACCGACCAACGAAGCAAAGATGCGCCGCCACTCCCTGCAATGACGAAAGCTGAATGGCAGGCGCAGCTGACCGACAAAAAAGGGATGAACGACAACCAGGCGAAGGCATTAGTTGCTGAAGGTATCAAGTCTGGCCGCCTGAAAAAAACCAGCCATCGGGTAACGACCGTTGAAGGTATCCGGGTAGAGAAAGCGGTGCTGAATATCGAGGCTCGCGGTCGGGGCAAGGTGATCGCCGCGCTGACAAGCGAACAAGTCACCGCGCAGCTGGTCGGCAAGACGCTGAAGGCCGAGCAACAGAAAAGCGTCGTAGATATTTGCACCACGACAGATCGCTTTGTGGCGGCTCATGGCTTCGCCGGGACCGGGAAAAGCTATATGACCATGAGCGCGAAGGCCGTTCTGGAGTCACAGGGCTATAACGTCACCGCACTGGCTCCCTACGGTACGCAGAAAAAATCCCTGGAAGATGAAGGGATGCCCGCCCGTACCGTTGCCGCTTTCGTGAAGGCAAAGGACAAAAAGATAGACGAGAAAAGCGTGGTCTTTATCGATGAAGCGGGCGTTATTCCGGCCAGACAGATGAAGGTGCTAATGGAAACCATCGAGAAGGCCGGGGCCAGAGCGGTATTCCTGGGCGATACCTCGCAGACGAAAGCCGTCGAGGCGGGCAAGCCATTTGAACAGCTGATCAGCGCCGGAATGCAGACCAGCTATATGAAGGATATTCAGCGCCAGAAAAATGACGTGTTGCTTGAGGCGGTTAAGCTGGCCGCAGAGGGCCACATATCCGGCTCACTGGCCCGACTCAGCAATATTAGCGCAGAGAAGGACCAGGATAAGCGGCTGGAGGCTGTAGCTAATCGCTGGCTGTCATTCACCCCGGAGCAGCGCGAAGGTACGCTGATTATTTCCGGCACAAACGAATCAAGGGTAATCCTCAACAGCCAGATTCGGGAGGCGTTGCAGCTGCAAGGAAAAGGCGTGGAGGTGAATTTTCTGGAGCGCGTTGACTCCACGCAGGCCGAACGCCGGGACAGTAAATACTACCAGGTAGGGCAAATTATCATCCCCGAAAAAGACTATAAAAACGGGCTTCAGCGGGGCGAGTCTTACCGGGTACTGGATACAGGTCCGGGGAACCTGCTGACCGTGGCCGGGAGCGACGGCCAGAAAATCAGCTTCAGCCCGCGCACCCATAAAAATTTATCTGTTTATACCAGCGTGGCCGCCGAGCTGGCCGTGGGCGATAAAGTGATGGTGACGCGTAACGATAAGACGCTGGATGTGGCGAACGGCGACCGCTTCACCGTGACCGGGACTACCGAGAAAGGCACGTTTACGTTAACCAACTCGAAGGGCCGGGAAATCGAGCTGGACCAGAAGCAGGCCGCCTATCTTTCGTATGCCTATGCAACGACCGTCCATAAAGCGCAGGGGCTTACCTGTGATCGGGTACTGTTTAACATCGATACCCGTTCTCTGACGACTTCCAAAGACGTTTTTTACGTTGGGATTTCCCGCGCCCGTCATGAAGTCGAGATCTTCACCGATGACAAAAAGCGTTTGTTGAGTAGTGCCAGCCGCAACAGTCCTAAGACCACGGCCAGCGAAATAGACCGATTCTTAGGGATGGAAGAACGTTACAAAGACGTAAACCGGAGCTATGGCCATAGCGATGGCCAACAGGAAAAAAGTTATGGCCATGATGCTGGCCATCAAACCGAAGAGAAGGAAAACACCATGAAAAACGCGACAGAAGCCGCGCATGATGGCCCTGATACTTCAGGTACTGAAAACACGTCTCAGGATTTGCGCCAGCGTGAGCAGGAGGAAGTCAACGCAGCTATCCAGTACGAGCAGAGGCAAGAAGCTACACCGGAAATGGAGGCGAACCCCTACCACGACTATGAGCGGTATGCTGACGAAGGGCCGGACTATGGCGACATGCAGGACTACAGCACGTATGAAGAATATGAACGTGCGCGTGACGTGGAACTACCGCAGCATGAGCACGAAAATCATCAACATGACCATGACAAGGAGGGCTACGGCCTATGATGTTCTGGAACCGAAATAAGAAAGAAAAAGCCGCTGCCGGCAATGAAAAAAATCGCTTCGATCACCTGCTTTCGGTGGCCGAAAAATTACCCGTTAAGGCGCTACCTGATCTCATTCGCGCCATCGTGCGGCCAGTACAGAGTGATTTCTTGCTGGCGGTAGCCGAGGAAGGGACTGATGCCCGCCCGGATATGACCCCGCAGGAGTTCTTCTTTGAAGGGCTTATCCAGGTGCAATCTTACGAGAAGATGAAAGAGGGTGAACTGGACGGCGCTGATTATCCGTTGTCGCTGGCAAGTGAAATGGTGCTGCCGTGGCCCTGGAGCCTGACACGCTATATCGATAACGTTTCGCACATTGGAACCCATAAGGGCAGGCCGTGGAAGCAGGATAAAATCAACCACTATGTTGACTTGTGGTTGCCCTGGCGCATTGGCTTTGTGCGCGGCGGCAACCATTCCATAACGGCGGGCATTCTGGCCGGAGAAGGGACCGTGATACCGGATCACGTTTACGATATGTCCTACCTTTTTGAGCTGGTCCGAACGGACGGTAATCACTGGTTCGTTGACGGCCAGAAGGTTGAGGCGGTGAAATCCGGGCGGTCAGCGGCTGTTTTCGAAATTGGCCGTTTACTTACGGAAGGAGCAAAAAATGGGTGAGCAAATTACTAACGCGGAGTGGGAAAAAATCTCACCTGATAATTTTGAAACAGCCTCTTTGTTGCGAGCTGTTGATGCTATTGATGATTTACGCGGGGATTTTAATGATGGCGAGTATTCAGCGCCGCCGCAAATCAGAACTGATTTACTCAGGCTTCATGAGATAGCAATGGCAGTGATTAACGAAGGTTCACGTAGCCGGGTTTCAGCATTGTTCGAGCTGGCGAGTGACCTGGACGAACAAATATCCCATCTGGTAAATCGGCTGGATGAAGTGCAGGACACGCTATCTCAGCTAATGGCGTTGTATCCAGAAAGCCTTTACTACGATGATATTGAAGGCGATGAGGAATAACGGAAGATCAAAGATCGTTGATCGATCCTCTGAAGATCCTGTACTCTCTTGCTCAGAAACGAAAAAACCACCCGGCAAGGTGGTTTCTTCGGGTGACAGAGCTAATGCTCTTATCACCTGGTAGCTGGTTCTACAGGGGAACGCAGTACCGTAAATTCAAATCTAGTGTAGCAGTCGTTATGGCTGAAATTCAAGCCCCATTTCCCCTGTAGAACCACGTTACCGCACAGGCTGTTACCTGTGGCGGCAATTTGCCGTGTCTGACGAACTGGAAATCATGTGTTTGTCATAGTCAGACGTAACGGCAGCGGGAGACGGGGAGTCTGGTTAAAACCCGCAGCGTTGGAGCGAACTGTCTACGTCGAGCCGAGAACTTTAAGCGTGAGCTATGAGAAAGCGCCACGTTGCCCGAATGGGCTAAAGGCGGTCAGGTTTCGGTAAACGATATGATAGGAACACAGGACGTAACCAGGGGGAGCGATGCCAACGAAAGGCGGCAGATCTCTAAGCTGTGTCGGGTTTCGCCTACTTCTGACTTGTAGCTTTTTTTTGAAGCTCGTCAGGAGGGGCGGAGCCTTTGGAAAAAGGCGACTTTCGCCGCCCTGTTATCATGGCTGGTAATCTTTTCCGCGCTGCCAGCGGTCCTGCCAGTGTTCAAGATAAGGCTTTGCCAGCTGGGGCATGTTCCAGATCACCACCGCGTTTTCCGAATTTTTAGATTCTGCTGCTTTGGTGTAGTTGAAGCTGCCCGTCTGAACTGACCGTTCATCAATAATCATCACCTTGTCATGCTGGATAGGAAAATCGCTATCCACCCGCAGCGGTATCTCGTTTTTCACAATGTACTTCATCGCTCGATGGCTTACGTCATTACGATTGCCGCGTTCGTCGATAACGATTTTTACATCAACACCGCGATTTTTAGCCTTGACCAGTGCCTGCATAATATCCATCGCGGTGAAGCTGTAGGCCATCATTCGAATAGAGGATTGCGCGGAGTCGATAGCGCCAATCACCAGAGTGTGGGCGCTACCTTCAGGGGAAAATCCGACCTGTACCGATGGCGAATCAGCGGCCATCGAGGGCAGGGAGGAAAGGGCCAGAAGGCCCGCGAGAAATATTGCAGCGCCTTTTCTCACTTTATCCCCCCGTTCATGCACTCATACTTATATTCTGGCGAATAGTAGATTTCGTGGATCTTCCTTTTCGCCATGAACACCACCACATCAATAGTGGAGTGCAACAGGCGCATAATGTCTGAAATATCCAGCATACGGCCCACTTCGGTAGCTTTAACCATCAGCCCTATGCGGGTAAAAGCATCCATTGCAGAGTTAGCATGTGTGGAGGTTAAACCGCCAGGGTGTCCGGTATTCAGCGCCTGAAGGTAATCCCATGCAGCATCATCCCTCAGCTCGGTCATGAAGATACGATCCGGTGTCAGACGCATACAGGCTTTAAGGCACTGCGTCGGTGTAGCCAGCCCTGGTTTGTCTTTGCCGCCATAACGCATATAAACCGCTTCTTCCAGATGGGTAGCTTCAACTTCGTGAGCATCCTCCATGATTATCACGCGTTCCTGTGGGCTAATGGCTTTGAGCAGGGCGCGGGTGAGTACCGTTTTCCCTGATCCGGTTTCACCCACAACGACAACGGTTCGCTTTTTCTGTACAGCAGTAAGCAAAAATTCTTCCCGGCGTTTAGCCCGGTATAACTCTTTCAGCAGGAGATCGTCGTCACCCAGCTCACGCTTATGGCTGTCAATTTCCCGGCAAAACTCAAAGATACCTTCACGGCTTAACGTCGCCAGGTCTTTATCCAGCGCGATATTTTTTCGAAACGCGATTGCGGCAGTGTTATCGATCACCGCAGGCGGTAAACAGATAATTCCCCTGGAGCCGTCCGGCAACACCACGTCATTAATCATCTGGCGTGTAACGTTGTTGGCGCTGGTTAATGCTGCTGTCAGGTTGTCGATAAATGCGCCGGTAATGCTGTTGTTCTGGATAATTTTGCGGCCTTCAAACGTGTCACAAACGACTTCGTTATAGCGATTGATACGGACTTCAAATACGCTCGGATCTTCGAAATACTCCCGCAGCGGCCCCAGCTGGTAATAAGCCGATGATTGGTTCATTTATGTTGTCTCCTGCTACAAAGAACAGTGGGCCTTTCGGCCCACGTTGATTAGTTGTCTGCCAGTGAGTAAATATCACTAAAATCGAGATCACGAGCGACGTAGATACTGATTGCGTCGCCCTGCTGGTCGTAGAGTGTTGGCGGGATATTAATAGTGGCCCTCAGCGCTTCAGAGGCCAGCTCCTGCGAGTTGTTTTGTGTGTTGTTAAACTGAACATCATTTCCGGTTTGCGCTGCGTTCACCCCAGCTTGCAGAGCGTCAGAGATAACGGAAATGAACACAGCCCCTTTGAAGCGATCCCAAAAGTGGGAATCAACCTGTCCGGGGACACCTGAACTACCGAGAGAGTTGGTTCCAGCGCTATCCAGATTAACGAATGTGCCATCCGGGTTTACCACGCGTTCCCACAATACAAAGACGCGGGCCTGACCATTTTTGAGGCCACCGTTCATCTGCCCTGTAACAAATGCGCCTTTGTCGATCAGTTTCACTAACCCATCGAGGGAATACACATCACGCGTCACTCGACAGGACACCATGCCGGGAACGGTCGTATCCAGCTCTGTAGACGTGCCACACGGTATCATCGTCCCTTTAGCAATAGTCATACTCATATTCTGCATTACGCCCGCTCTGCTGCCTTTCAGGCGGGCAGGTGTAAGCTCTTTTGCTAACGCGCTGCTGCCTTCGCTGCCTTCATCGCTTTGCTGCTCTTTTTTGGCCGGAGTCTGGCTACCGCCCTGCTCGCCGGAAAGATCGCCATCAAGACGGCGCTGCATGGCGACTTCTTCCGGCGTCAGCTGCTTCTTCCCGTTGCTGGCCCGGCCCGTGTTGCTATGATTGGCCTCATACTCCGCTTTGGCTTTATCCTGCATCGCCTTCTGATTAGCGTCAGGGGCCGCAGCCCCCCCAACGTTCGGGTTAGTGTTGAACTGGTAGTTAGGCAGGCTGCTAACCCCATCATTTTTATTACCGCTGTCAGCTTTGGCCGTGTCCGGCGCTTTGCGTGTGTGCGTATAAATTGTGACGCCAACGAAGCACATAGCGATGATAGCCAGAATAGCGATAAAGGCTTTTAGCCCTGGTGCTGTGCGGCGTTTCTGTGCGGGCATTCCCCCGCGTTCATCGTCGAAGCTGTTGTTATCCAGCTCGCTATCAATATCGACTTTACGGGCCATTAGTTATCCCCTCCTTTTTGCACCCTTCTAACATCCGGGGAGGCTGTGCCAGTGGCAATAGCGCCAGCTGATGGCACGTAGTTGATATTTTTAATACCAACAACCTTTGTCCAGCCAAGCCTTACACGCCATTCTTTCGCTACGTTCTGGCATTCCAGTATGTTGTGATGTTCACCAACCGGACGACAGTTAGGGAGCGTCTCTTTGCCGCTGGACGATATGTAATAAACCTGCGGTAAGTCGGCGTTTTCCGGGAACTCAAAGCGCGTGAAACGGTAGTTATCCCAAACATGGATCGGCTGAATATCTGCCATTTCCGGCTCGTCGCTCATTTCATACTGGTAGTTTTTAGGGCCAGCGAAAGAAGACTCCCGTAACTTCTCCGTCAGGCGCTTTTTCTCGGCCACGCTGGAGGCTTTTTTCTGCTCGTCAAACGGGTACTCATAGGTCAGCTGAAGCGTGGCCTGTTTCATTGACCACGGCGTTTTGATAAACGATTTTGTCTCTGTGCCGTCAGCGTTCTTTGTTGTCGTCTCGCCGATATAGTGCAGCACGATGTTATAAGACCGCTTATCAGTCACGATGGTCAGGTTGGTATCACTCATTTCGGTCTTAGGTTTCACGAAATAGTGATTAAGTTTGTGTGAGAAAATCCAGCCAGCAGAATCACCGAAAGCGTGAGTGATATAGCTTTCATCCGGGGAAACGACGATATGCGTAAACAGGCCCGCTACCGCATCAATTCGCACCACATCAACCGGGTTATAAACTACCGTTTTGATACGGAAGTCATATGGTGAGCTTTTCGGCGCTTGAAGCGCCGCCGCGTTGAATGTGGCCCCGGCCAGCGCCATTGCGATCACTGCGGATAAGACTACTTTGTTCATAGTACAGTCCTCAGTTCGACTCAGGGTTAACGCGGTAACTGGTGACGCGGAAGCCAAGCGGGTTTATGTAGCGCTGCGACGCATTCATAGCCAGCGATTTGTACTCGTAGCCCAGGATGGCAATCCAGCGCTTCGGTGGATCATCAAAATTATTGCTACGAGAGCGGCGAACGGTCGTAAAGCGAATGGTCGCCACGCCATGCTCTCTATCGAGAATGGTGGAGTTGATGCTTACCCGTGTCGTCTCGCTGTCACCCAGGACCTTATCAATCCCTTGCTTGCCCTTGAATCGGGAAAGGTAGGCTTCCGCCACGTTCGGCGTGGACATTAGACCTACTGCGTCATAGTCCACCTGAAGGGAGTAAAAATCGTAGGATTCGCGGTGAATAACGTATTGAGTAAGGAAATACTTATCAATTTCGTCACCGTAAGTAGCATCATCACGCGTCAGCTTGACCTGTGATACCTCGTGATTACTCGGATTCAGCGTCAACAGGAACGGCGGTATTGGCTGGCTATAACGGTAATTCACATACGACGCGTTACCGATCGCTACGATAGCCACAACAGATGCGACTGCGGCGACTATCCACGCCGTGCGGCGTGAAGATAGCACCTCGTGCATAACGTCCACTTCCAGCCCTTTACGGCTTTCGTTGAACTCTTTGATGGCCTCTTTGGTCAGCCCTTTCTTTTTCTCTCTCATAACAACCACCTTATCCCTGTGTATCTACTGGAAGCGTTTTATTGACTGGCACGGTGTGGCTCCAGTCCGGCTCCGGCGGCGGCTTGAAACTGCTGGAACATGCCCCTAACAACAACACCCCTAAAAGTACGATTGCGCGCATAGTTTCGACCTCATTTGTCCATTGCGTTCTATTTATCTTATGTCCGTGAAATTGCAATTTCAACGACTTTTGTTTATTTATGCTGCTTTTCCCCGGCTACCACGCGCTTTTCCTGTAAGACCTGAACCGCCAGCTCCTGCACTGCCGCTACTGCTGCCACTTTGTCCACCACCGCCGCCTGCTGCTGAAGGTCTTGCTGAAGGCTTCGCGCCCCCAAAAATCCCATTAGAGGCTACATTGCCCATCGTGTTCATCGAGTGGCCCGCATGACGGGCCGCAGATGCTATATCAGCAGAAACACCGCTACCGAAATTCGACGCTACCGCAGGAACCTGGAACAACACATAGACGGAAACAATGGTGAGAATGACCAATCCAATAGCCGTTGATAAGGCATCAAAGCCTTCGCTGCTGTTAAGACCGGAAATCATTTTTGTAAATAGACTCATTAACAACCCAAATACGAGAGCCAAAAGAACTATGACCAGGCTGTAATTAATGACGGTTCCCATCCACTTAGCGAATATGCCTTTTGTTGGATTCCAAAGGAGACAGAATATAGCTATTGGCCCTAAACAAAGACTTATAGCCAGTAGCACTTTAGCCATAATCACAAAAGCAGAACCCAACCCGCAAAGAACTACAGTTGCAGCTATTAGAATAAGCCCGATTACTGCGCTCATTATGCCATTAGCGCTAATTCCAGCCCCTTCAAACGCGGTTTGTATTGCCGTTATAGATTGGTCTACTCCGGTATCAATAATCGCTGCCATACCTGTGCTTGTGGTTTTTTCTTGAGTAACCAATATTGAGGAAAAATCATCGGGCAGATTTAAAGCTAAATGAACAAGGTCGGTTTGATATAAACCGCCAGCCGTTGCGAAACTCAAAACAACAGCAGCTTTCATATATTGCGTAATTAAATCCCCAAGAGCCTCTCCGCCCCCTCCGGGGCTAAGAGCGGAATATGCACCTTGAGCCATAAACTTGATGGTCAAAAATATTGCAACCGTTGGCGTGACTGTTGCAATGATGGTTGTTACGTTGGTATCAACCATCATATTTATCAGATCATCAATTATGTCAAATATCTGTTGGACAGTATTAAATGCCATAACTATATCCTGAAATTCAGTTTAACTTCGGCACGCTATGAGAGTTATCTTTCCCATGAACAAAAAGTTCAGTCTCAGCGTCTCTTGCATTCTTACAATCAGCATCCTGCAAAGATTCTGCATTCTTTTTGCATTCAACAAGCGTTTGCTTTCGCTCGGCCTCATGTGACTTATACCAATCTTTATCATGCTCAGGCTTACAACCAGCAAGAGCAGAAATACCGATAAGAACCAAAGCTACTTTTAAAATCGTTTTCATATAATCACCTTATTTCAGCGGAGCGGGGCTATGACCACCATCAGTACCATAAATAAAATTACCTACGGCGCGTTCTCTTTGAGCTTCATATAATTTATCTTGCGACTCCTGAAGCATACTCATTAGCTTCAGTTTCGCTTGCTCGCCCTGAATCGCGCCTTGTGCGGTTTGAATACGAGCCTGAAGGTCAGCAACTTCCTTTACATCTTTAGTAGTGGAAATCTGCTCGGTTAGCGCCTGCATATCACTTAATTCCTGCATCTGATTGTTATATGCCTTTTCAGCTATAACACGGTCATACGCCCCTTTTTCAGCCAGCTTTTTATTTAGAGCTTTAATTGCATCGGAAGGATTCATATCATCAACTTCAGAATTAAAGTCACCAACCATACTTTGAACATCACCAGTTACAGACGATGATGAGTTCATGGCATCGCTATAAACTTTCTGCCAGTCGTCAGGAAGGTTATTAGCCAAGCTGCTTGTTGATGTGTCCAGCAAATCCCCAATATTGGTTGTCTTTGCCAGGCTCTCATAAGTTGCTTTTTGGGTAGCCAGCTGCTGCTTCAGTTGGTCGAGCTGGTTAGCCATTTCCTCAAGCGTTTTAGCCAGGCTGGTCGGATCGTAAACCACAACACCATTACCTATAGCGGCAGCGGTCCCGATAGTTCCCACGCCTAACAGTCCTGCCAGTGCAATAGCAATTAACTTCGCTTTCATAACATCGTCCTCTAATTAATGACGGCAAAGACGCCAGTATTCCTCAATCCAGTTTTCCGGCTCTGGACCGTATTTCTCAATCAATTCTTCAGCCAGTTCAGCATTCTGCGGTTCCCCGGAAAGAATACTGATAATGTTGTCCTTCTCGATTTCATCCCGCTCAGGTGTATTGCTACCAGTGATATTCAGGTTGAATGTAGCGAGAGCTGACTGTGACCCCTGCTTAACCAGGAACTGGCGCGAGTGCTCAGGGATTTTGGACATTACTTCAAACTCTGCATCCGTCAGGAAGGAGTAGTCCTTACGGCTCGCATCAGGATCACGCAGGCAGATTTTTGATGGAGTTTGCGACATTACCGTTTTACCAATACTGCTGGCGAGCGCGTCATTTGGCTCTTGCGTGGAAAACAAATAAATCGCATCTTTCTTACGGTCTGTTTTGATACCGCGCTTTATTTCCAGCTTTAAAACAGGATCGTCAAGATAAGCGTGAAATTCATCAAAGCATTGAATAACACGACGCTTTCCGTCAATTGAATTACGGATTCGGTAAAGCAAGTACATTAATAACGGCGTTCTGGCCGGGCTGGGAATCTCACCTTCCGCAGCAATGAACTCGGTCAGGTCGAAGCCGAATACATCATGAGCATCGAGATCTAACGCATCTTCATCATTATCAAAAAGCCAGCCATACTGTCCTTCATTAGTCCAGTCGTTAATTAGGTCTTTGAGGTATAGATTTGTGATATATCCTTTCAGTCGTGTAATGTCTCTGGCCTCAACAGGAACCAAAGAATGCTCGCCCATTACAGCGTCCACAGCCTTATTGAGTTCCATTCCCATATCTTTATCTAACGGGCCGTTATTTGTAATTTCAGCACAGACACGCATGATATTTTTAGTGGTCGCAATATTACGCGGTGTGCCTTTTTGCTTGAGCGGTGAAAAGTTAGTTTTTACGCCCTGCTGTAAAACTTTATAATAACCGCCGACACTGCGAATAAATGGCTCCATTCCCCGGTCACGGTCATAGCAAAACATACGCGGATTAAACTTCATGCACTGGCATAACAGGAAATCCAGCAGCGTAGTTTTACCCTCACCAGACGTACCTGTAAGCAACATATGCCCCAGCGGGCGCTTTCCGATGGAGCGTTCTTCCAGTGGGGTGACGTGGAAGTTAAAATACAGCGGTGTGCCGTTCGCTGTACGGAACATCGTCACTGCCGGACCCCACGGATTATTGTCCGGTTTGCCGCGCATAAAATTATGGTACGGGGAGAAATGGAAGAAATTCCATGAGTTGATCGGTGTCGGGCGTGGCGCCCATTTCTGATTACCCGGAACCTTCGCAAAATAAGCTGCTTCAGAGGCCAGCCCTACGCCGCCCCCTACGAAGCCACACTGACTTAGCATGACTTTAGCTTTACGGGCCTTGCGCTGCACTGCTCGCTGATCGGTATCGAAAACGTGAATAGTGGCATGGTGATAGCCCATCACAATTTCTTTAGAAAGCAGCATATCAAGCGCTGTATTCAGCTGTTCAAGCTGGGACTGGCTTCTGTCGCCAGTTTCCATCATGGACTTCTCCTGGCGCTCCAGCAGCGTTTTAGCTGAAGCCTCGGATATGCAAGAGAACGTTTGAGTCAGCAGGTATTCAAAGTCAGCCTCTTTCAACAAATTGAACTGACCCGGTTCCGTGTTTTTATCGTAATCACGGATTTCGATAGCCGTAGTATAAAAATTACGGTCCAGCGCTCTGACCTGAACAATATCCCCCCATACGGAACTGACAACACGGTTTTCCATGATGTAAGTACCGATACGGTCACGGCAAACAGGCACAATGGACCATTCCAGGTTGACCAGAAAATAAAGAAACTCAAGCGCTTTAGAATATGCGTGAGCAGTCGGCGGGACGGTATCAGCGACATTGAGCATTACCGGTTCGTCGAAAATATCTGCTTCATCCACTTCAAGCAGCGACTGTTTTTCTTCAGCGTCAGTTAACGCTATTTCCTCACCGTTTTTATCCCGGTAATAAATACCCAGGCGCTTGATGCCATAGCCCTTCATCCCCTCCATGATCTGCTCACAGACTTCTTCCATTCCGGTGAAGGCTTCAGCCTGCATTTGAGCCAGCTCGTCAGCTGACGGTCGCTCAAACTTAGCCAGGAACTTCTGCGTCTTATCGCCTATCTGGCGATAGAGCACCGTCAGGTACAGGTCATTAACCATCTGGTTAGACCCCGTTTGCAGACGGCGGTTGTATTCATCCAGGTAGCGCGGGAAGAATTGGGTAAACTCAGAGTCAGGATACTCTTTAGACTGGTGATGATACTCGTGTGACCAGACTTCTACGTGGTCAGTCCCGAAGGACTTAATCAACGTATTAAGATCATCGTTCCATGTAATCAGCTCACGGTCAGAGGCACAATCATGTGTCCGGCCATCGACTTTAAAGAAAGCAAGCAGATCGCCATTACGCATCGAGATAATATAATCATCAAGGTGCTGGCTATGCTGCAAATACTTTTCATTAACGCTCGGCTCGTCTCTGAACGTTTTAGGTTTAAGCAATGCCACCATTTATTTCAGCTCCTTTTTCTTGTAATCCACAGGGGAATAACTTGAACCACTCCATTGTTTAAATGGCGTGTCGTGTGCATTACGAAACTTAGTCTGTAGCCATAATGAAAGGATGCGAAACATACGGTCGTCGTATTTCGTTAGCGCTGCTGCTATTGACCACAGAACCGCAAATACAAGGAGTGACCATAAATGTAACGTCATAAACAGCGTGGCCGAGATCATGAAGATAACCAGCGCCACTGTACGCGGAACGCCAGCAAGCCGGGGGACGCGTGTTGCACCTTTAAATAATGGCCTTTGTCCATTTTCAAACATAAAACCTCACTTAATGGGGGATGAACTCCCCCCATTAATCAGCTGCCGATACCAGTCAGGGATACCAGATATGATGCGGAGCCAATGCCAACCATTGCGATTGCGAGACGGAACATAAAACCAGCGGAAATAAGATGGAACAGCCAAACGAGGAACGACACGATCACGCCGATGGTACAGGCGATAGGAATCCAGGTATCCAGCCATGACTTGATGTTGTTACCTGTACTGGCCCCGGTGTCTGCCCCGCCAGCTGCGAGGGCCAGTTCTGGCGCTGCGATACATAACAGCGCAACCAGCAGCGCAACCCCGTTATTTTTGAAAAAAGTAACCATATATACCTCTACCTTTCCTTTGTTGATTTCAATATCAATCGGCACTCGCCGACATTGCACTTATCCAGGAGAAACTCCGTCAGGAGTCTCAGGTCTGCCCATGTGCGAAGTTCGTGATCTTTATTCAGACGAATAGAACAACGAACCTCACCCAAATCTTCATCCTTCACGTCAAATATGGGATACCACTGCTTTAGTGAAATCCTTTCAATTACAACCTCCTGTATTTTTCCGGCTTCGCATAAATCAATTATTTGAGACTGCAACAGGAGATAGATTTTTGTCATTCATAACCTCACTCCCTTTTTGCTCTGCTTTGGTCAGAAACGCGTCAGTGTTATCCTGCGAAAACACATCACCACCACTATCACTTTCACCCGTAAACGCATCGTGCTCACCCTCAAAGGTTGCGCCCTTCGCACTCACAGGCTGGCTCTCCGCTTCCTCGTTCTGCCCATCAGGTAGCAACGTAGGGATCTTTAAATCAGACTGTTTAGCCACGTTAATAACTTTCGTGACATACCCGTTTGAAATCCCCCGCACTTGTGAACCAGTGTTGTAGCAGGACAGCGCGTGTCTTAATGCTACCTGGCCGGGCGGGTTGGATTTCAGGGCCGTACTATAACAGTCTTTTAAAATGGTCTGACTGGCGCGGAGATTGATGCAGGGTTTAAATACCTGCTCAACCGTGATACCTAACGAACTCAAATTGTTAGAATTAATCATCGCAAGCCCCATATCGATGCTTTCATCTTTCTTGAGGTTTTTGATTAGCCGGTTGGCAACTTCTACCGCTTCAGCTTCGGTTTGCGGTTGACGTTTCAGGTTTGCGCCACGGTTAACGTTAATAAAATACGGGTTGTTCCCGGATTCATGGCCGACGATATAGGCCATTGTCAGCGGTGAAACGTCTGGTGCGCATCGGGCAGCAAGGCTGGCGATCGTATCCGAGGCAGAAGCCGCATGAGCGACCCCCTGAAAAGAAAGGCCGGAGATACATACCGCTATCAAGCACCATGATTTTTTCATTTTTGTATGTCCGTGTAATTGTAATTTTGACGACTTTTATTTATCATAAGGGCCAATAGAATCGTGTCAAGAGAAAAAGACGTTAAAGGGAAGAAACCTATGCTTGTTCCTTTGCAGTCGGAGAAGCGACCAAAAGGGACGCCTGTATACCGTGACCCGGAGAATCCATTTAACACCTGGAGCGGGTACGGAAAGCGCCCTGTCTGGTTACAGGAACGATTGAGTGATGGGTATCTTCTGGATGAAATGAAGCTGCCTGGTGCAGTGGTGGATCGGGATACCAAATCCCCTCGATACCGTGACCCGGCTAACCCGGCTAATACGTGGACTGGCGTTGGCCGTCGTCCTAAATGGTTAGTTGAGCTGCTGGAAAATGGTGTGGATTTGGACGATCTGAAGATTCGAGAAAGGGAGTGAACGATGGGCAATGTGATTGAGTTTAAGAGGCCGAAAGGCGAAAGAAACCAAAAAGACAAAATGCCTAAAAGGGGGATATTGCTGTGGTTCAAAAAGACTGCCCTGTCCCTCAAAAACAACCTCTTTACCTACTCTAAGTCATGTTGTTGTATTTGTTTGTTTTTTGTAAGCGCTGCGTCAAGAAAGCTATTGAAGTTGATCGCCACACTATCAATCGTGCTGTTTCTTGTCGAGTGGTTTATGGGCCGTTTGGGAGCGCCAGAGTTTTATAACCTGTTGTTCCTAATGGGATTGCTGTTGGTTATCAATGTGATTTCAACAAGCTGTATCAAATGGATAAGAGGGAACGTATGAGTAAGCTAAGAACCGTTGCAAAAATATTATTGATGTACTGCATCTTCAGTAGCGCCAGCGCCTTTGCGGAGGGAAATACTAAGGGTGATCCGTGTCTTGCGTTCACCTGTATGGCCGGAAAGTTACAAGGTAACGAGGCAACATCCGGGCCTGACTGTGTAATGGGCCGTCAGAGCTTCTTTGAGATACGAATTTACACTCCCTACTACAACCCCGGCGCGACAGCTGCGGCTCGTAAAGTATTTCTAAGCACCTGCCCTATGACCACTATTTCAGAAAACAAAAACACACTGGAGCTGATTATTCAGCGATACGGACGTTCATTTCAGGAGTAAAACATGAAGAAACTAATCCCAGCCATCATTGCCGCTGCCCTGCTCTCCGGGTGCGCCACTCAGAACGACGCGGTAGCACTCTCAAACCGAATCAGCGATCAGCAGAAGCAAATCAACGCGCTTTCCGTTCGCCTCCAGTCTGCCGAGCATCGCTTGAGTCAGCAGGAGTCAGCTTTTCGCTCAGAACAAACGCAGAACAGCAGCTACTGCTACCTGAACGGCGTCAAATATTCTCAGGGATCGGTGTTCGCTGGCCGTATCTGTGATGGCAGTTCCGGCAGTGTCGCCTGGCGTCTTTACTCCCACCGCTAATAAGCAAGGCTTCCGGGCTTGCCCCGGAAGCGCTTCCTCCAGACATGGATATTGAGCTGCACAATCCATGTTTATCACAACAATCATATTGTTAAAGAGCATAAAAAAGTCGCCATGAAGGCGACTTAAACGAGCTGGAATCGTGCATATTTTATTTTTGTAAGTGCCCTGGTGCTGTATTCAGGGTGAATTTTTGCACTATATAGGCACTATCTGCAACCACTTTAATCTATCTGACAGCCACATACACTGCTTGCACCTGTAACTGTGTGGAAACGGATGTAATGGCCGAACCCTATTTAAAAAATCGCCGACGCTTCACCTCGTCCCTTGATAATCAGCTTGTCCCATTGTTTGACGCTTTAGCGGCCAAAACGCGGATACCTAAAAGCCGCCTGCTCGATGAAGCTATAGAGGATTTGCTGGTCAAACACGGCGTTCCTGGTAAAAAGGTCGATAGCCAGAATTAACTTTTGCTCACCCGCGTAACCGTCCGTTCCGATACGCCAGCGAGTCTGGCCGTCTCGCTGATAGATTTCCCCTGGTGCCGCAAAGAACGGATCAGGTCATGCTTATTCTGGTCGGGCATCCGGCCACGATAAACCCCCTTCTCTTTGGCTTTCCTTACGCCTTCCTGCTGGCGACGGCGGCGATCTGTATAGTCTTTTCGGGCGATGGCCGCGAGCATATCAAGCATCATGCTATTGATGGCCGTCAGCATACTCCGTGTAAATTCATCGCTACCGTGGGGCATTAACGCCGCGTAGCTGGTTGGCAGGTCCAGACTGATAATCGCCAGGTTCTTTTCCTGCATCATTCGCTTCAGCTGCTGCCAGCCTTCATCATCGAGGCGTGAAAGGCGGTCTACCTGCTCAATCAGGATAAGATCGCCCTTCTCAGCATCATTTAGCAGGCGCATAAGCTCAGGGCGTTGCAGGGACGCGCCAGACGCATTCTCAACGTACCATCCGGCTACCCGGTGATTATGCTCAAGTGCAAAGGCTTTAAGCCGCTGCTGGGCGCGTGTGTCGTTTTCAGAAGACGGCTGCACTGAACGTCAGAAGCCGACTGCACTATAGCAGCGGAGGGGTTGGATCCATCAGGCAACGACGGGCTGCTGCCGGCCATCAGCGGACGCAGGGAGGACTTTCCGCAACCGGCCGTTCGATGCGGCACCGATGGCCTTCGCGCAGGGGTAGTGAATCCGCCAGGATTGACTTGCGCTGCCCTACCTCTCACTAGTGAGGGGCGGCAGCGCATCAAGCGGTGAGCGCACTCCGGCACCGCCAACTTTCAGCACATGCGTGTAAATCATCGTCGTAGAGACGTCGGAATGGCCGAGCAGATCCTGCACGGTTCGAATGTCGTAACCGCTGCGGAGCAAGGCCGTCGCGAACGAGTGGCGGAGGGTGTGCGGTGTGGCGGGCTTCGTGATGCCTGCTTGTTCTACGGCACGTTTGAAGGCGCGCTGAAAGGTCTGGTCATACATGTGATGGCGACGCACGACACCGCTCCGTGGATCGGTCGAATGCGTGTGCTGCGCAAAAACCCAGAACCACGGCCAGGAATGCCCGGCGCGCGGATACTTCCGCTCAAGGGCGTCGGGAAGCGCAACGCCGCTGCGGCCCTCGGCCTGGTCCTTCAGCCACCATGCCCGTGCACGCGACAGCTGCTCGCGCAGGCTGGGTGCCAAGCTCTCGGGTAACATCAAGGCCCGATCCTTGGAGCCCTTGCCCTCCCGCACGATGATCGTGCCGTGATCGAAATCCAGATCCTTGACCCGCAGTTGCAAACCCTCACTGATCCGCATGCCCGTTCCATACAGAAGCTGGGCGAACAAACGATGCTCGCCTTCCAGAAAACCGAGGATGCGAACCACTTCATCCGGGGTCAGCACCACCGGCAAGCGCCGCGACGGCCGAGGTCTTCCGATCTCCTGAAGCCAGGGCAGATCCGTGCACAGCACCTTGCCGTAGAAGAACAGCAAGGCCGCCAATGCCTGACGATGCGTGGAGACCGAAACCTTGCGCTCGTTCGCCAGCCAGGACAGAAATGCCTCGACTTCGCTGCTGCCCAAGGTTGCCGGGTGACGCACACCGTGGAAACGGATGAAGGCACGAACCCAGTGGACATAAGCCTGTTCGGTTCGTAAGCTGTAATGCAAGTAGCGTATGCGCTCACGCAACTGGTCCAGAACCTTGACCGAACGCAGCGGTGGTAACGGCGCAGTGGCGGTTTTCATGGCTTGTTATGACTGTTTTTTTGTACAGTCTATGCCTCGGGCATCCAAGCAGCAAGCGCGTTACGCCGTGGGTCGATGTTTGATGTTATGGAGCAGCAACGATGTTACGCAGCAGGGCAGTCGCCCTAAAACAAAGTTATACGAAGAGCAAGGAATGAAATGAATCGGTATCATTTAGCACAAATTAATATAGCTCATGCGCAAGCCCCAATGGATTCTGCCTTAATGAAAGGGTTTGTTGATCGTTTGGCTGAAATTAATGCACTCGCGGATAGTTCGCCCGGTTTTGTCTGGCGGCTTCAAACTGAAGACGGCGACGCTACTGCACTACAAGCTTTCGATGATCCATTATTGCTTGTAAATATGAGTGTTTGGGAAAATATTGATTCATTAAAAAACTATGTTTATAAATCACTTCACGTTGAACTAATTCGTGATCGTAATGCATGGTTTAATAAAATGACTAAGCCTCATCAAGTGCTTTGGTGGGTTCCAGCGGGGCACATTCCATCTGTAACAGAAGGAAAGGAAAAGTTAGAGCTATTGCAAAAGGTGGGGCCAAGCATAGCCGCCTTTACAATACGCAGATCACCCACTCACTCGACAAGCATGGCGTGTTTGCCTGATGATTCGGGTCCGCACGTCGGCCACTCCACGCCACCTCGCCTTGACCAGGAGCCTTGTACCTTGAGTTCGCAGAAAACCGTGACCGTTACACCGCCCAACTTCCCCCTCACTGGCAAGGTCGCGCCCCCCGGCTCCAAATCCATTACCAACCGTGCTCTGT
>NZ_CEEDEU010000002.1:0-93141 GCF_979253995.1 Erwinia sp. AC075 | reverse complement strand
TGAACCGGACTGCGGTGTGCCGAGGATTTTCCACGGCGCGCCGGTGCTGTCGATAAAGCTCACCGTCGCAGGCCAGTTCACCGCCGTACGGACCAGCGGCAGGCTGGCTCCCGGCTGCAGGCTCACGGTTTGTGCGCTGATGCGTGGCACGGCCGTAATGCCGGGCGTGGCCAGCGCCCTGTCCTGCTCCGTCTGTTCCGCCCGTAGCCGGCGGATTTCGTCCGGCGTCAGCGGCGCAATCGTTGCCTGTGCCTGGTCATACGTTACGGATGACGGCGGCGGCAGCGGCTGACCGGGCAGCGGACCGGCAGGAGAGCCTGCCTGTCCGGCGGCGGTCGTGCCCTGACCTGAGGGCGCCGGGCCGGTCGCGGATGCAGTGGTTTGCCACCCGCCATCGGTGTCAGGGGCGGCCCCCGCGCTGCCGCACAGCGCCAGCCACAGGGCCAGCATGCGAAAGTTGCTCATAGCAATCCTTATCCTGCGTTGTTGGTGATGGTCTGGGTGACTTCAAGACCTTTCGGTTTGAGGCGCACGTCGGCCTGCTGCACGCGAAGCGTGAAGATATAGCGCAGCGGCGGACTGCTGCTGTTTTGTCCCTGCAGGCGAAGCGTGACGGGATACTGGAATTCCCAGGTGTAACGGCCGCCGATGACGCCGCGACTGGTGATGACACCCGGCTCGACGGAGTTGGTCAGGTTCATGCGCTTGTCCTTCACCAGCGCCAGGATATTTGAGCCAACGGTCAGTGCCTGGTTGTAGCCGACAAATCCCTCTTCTGAGAAATCAGGAGATGCGGCCGTCATCTGGCTGCGGTAGTGCACAAAGTCCAGCGTGAAGGCCCGGCTGATGGTGTCAGCCCCGAACTGGCGCACATCGCTCTCGCTCCAGACGGGTTTGTCCGTTGCATATACAGGGGTAATACGGCCATTGTCGGTGGCAATATAGTGTGGCGGCACGGTCACCAGCATCCAGATGAGGGCACCGATGACCACTGACTGAATAATGTTGCCAGACAGGCTCCACATAAGAGCCTTAAGGCAGCTGCGGGCAAATGCCGCACCCAGCGAGCGCTCATGCTGTGCGCCCACGGCATACGCGTATGCCTTCGGGTCGGTAATTTCAACGGCCGCCTCCTCAGGCGGCGCGGCAGGTTGAGGGTTCTGCATGCGGTGCTCCTTACATCCCGTATGACTGCCACGGATCAATGTTGTCCGGCAGGTTGCTGTTGATTTTGTCGGTCATGGCACTGCAGACCTTCTCCGACGCCTGATTCATAACGTCCTGCAGGCTCGGCAGGTTGGGCAGGCTGATGGAGATGCTGCGAATACCTGAAAGGCATTTCTGCAGCTGTTCTGAGGTCTGACTCTCACGTGCTGCCCAGGCATCATTCGCCTTCTTCGCGGCGTTGTAGCCCGCCTCGCTGCCAGCCTGCGCTGCCGAGCCCGCGCGGCAGTTCGCGGCACCGGCGGTAAACGAGGCACAGCAGAAAAAGACCGCCACAAGGGCGGTCGCTGAGTTTTTTTTCATGTAAAGACTCCGGAAGGTTCGATTACTGTGCCGGCCGCGGCGGCGTGACCGGTGCTGCCTGTGGTGCTGCTGCCGGCTGCTCCTTTACCCAGCCAGATTCAGCCTTATAGCGTTCGTCATAACCCAGCCGGGCATGAATCGCTGCGGGTAACTCTGCAGGCGCATCCAGCTTCGCAATGCGGGGTTCCGCGTCGCCGGTAAGGCGGACCACCACGTGCTCGCGGGGCACCGGCTGGCCGTTTGAGCGGTTGATGCCGTTGCCGCTGCCGACGGGCACGGCTCCCTCAGGCGTCAGCACGTTCACCACCATCGGTGGTGCCTCCTTGCTGTCCGGCAGGCTGACCAGCACATGCTGATACTCACCGTTCTGACGAACCACGCCCTGCAGGTAGTTCCCGTCACCCTGCACCAGATAGAGGTCCGGGTTGCCGTTGGCCGCCCATGCCGACATCACCGCCACGCCTGCCGACTCGTTGTGCGCCGGACGGGGAGCAGAAAGCGCGTCACCGGGTACGCTGCTGCCCTGCCCGTCCGGTTTGAGCCAGTAGAGGCCGTCCGCCGGTTTCGGGGGCGCGGGCATGTCCAGCCCGAGGCGGCTCACCACCGCGTGCTGGATTTGTATGTAGCGGTTCACATCAAAGGCCGACAGCGGCACCATCTCATTGCCGCCGGTCTGCACGCGGGCACCGCCGACGGGTGCCAGAGACCACTGATTCCGGTGGGTGTCCACGTCTTTATAGTGAGTGACCACGCCATCTTCGTTTTTGTGGGGAACCTTTATTTTTACCGGCTGCTCGCCCATCCACTGCAACGTTGCCATGCGCCCGGGCTCCAGGTTCGTCTCCCGGAGCAGCCCCGCCAGCTCTTTCCCCCAGAACGTCTGCGGGCCTTCTTTTGTGCGCAGGGTGATAAAGGTGCTTTCCGATGCGTTTGTTTCGAAGCGGAACGGCGCCTGCCCACAGGCGGTCACCTTGCCGGTCACCGGCTCGCGCGCCTTCTCCGCCGGCGTATGAATGTCAGGCGATATCTTCGGCCCCTGATGTTGAGGAGCCGGCGCGGCCACGGCCTGCGGTGACGGTGTCACGTGAGCACCGGTGTGCGCTGGCGCTTCAGCGTGCACCGGCTGCGCAGCTGCCGGTGTGACGGGCGGCGCAGTAACCGGCTGCGGCGCGTTCTGTTCGCCACGCACGGCATCAACCGGTGCCACCGGAGCAACAGGCTGACCAGCTGCGCGACGGGCAGCATCCAGATCGGCCTGCTGGCCCGCGTTCTTCATGCTCACATCCAGCTTGTTGGCCACGATGACACCGATCGCAAACGCTTTGAACTCATCGCTGCCGGTCAGCTCAATCCGGCCATGGTACTGCTGTGATGCGGTCAGCAGCGCGGCGAGTACTTTCTCTTCTTGCGCGCTGGCACCCTCCGCCATGACCAGGCGGTTACCACGGTCATAAAACGCCGGTTCGCCGTCCAGCTTGTACAGCACGCTTTTACCGTCGGGCTGCATGTCATGCGTGACGCGACTCAGCAGCCTGTCAGCATCGATGCGGGACGATTTCGATCCGGGAGATGCAGGCACATCTTCTTCTGACGGCGCCACGCGCGGTGCACCGACCAGAATCGCGTTCTCCTCACCGAAGGCCGACGCCAGCGGTGAAGATGACGTATCAGGGCGTTTATCCAGCACGGCACGAAGTTCGGCTTCCAGCGTTTCGCTCTCCTCAGACGGCCAGCGTGGGTTTTCGGTGTTATTGCCTTGCGACCACATTTCCGTCAGACCAATGCGTTCATTAATAAGGCCACCGGTACGGTACGCCAGCGTTTCAGTATCAAGGCTGGCGGCTTCGTCTTTCAGCGCCCGCATGCGATCGCTGATGGCTGAGAACTCCGCTTCGAAGTCTTCCGCAGGTGCCCGGGCAGTCTCGTTGCCCGAAACAGGCGCGGACACTTCAGCAGTGGCGGGCTGAGCAGCCGTCTCTGCAGGCGCACTCTCACGCACCGTCCCGGTTGACGCTGTCGCCACCGGCGCGGGTTCTGCCGCTGCTGTCGCAACCACCGCAGGTGTTACGGGCACGTCCGTCGCCGTCACGGATGCGGATGGCGCGACGCCGGAAGAGGCTACGGCGGCAGGCGCCGGCTGCTGAGGCGTGGCGTCAGAGGTAATCGCCGGGGCAGGCGAAGTCGAAGCAGCGGGCGCCGACAGCGTGCTCAGCGTTGCAAAGACGCCGGTTGCCGCCGCGACTGACTCAGGAGTAGCCCGGCCCGTCGCTGACTGCTTCGCCACCTCGTTGCGAAGCACGGCCAGGTTATCCTCAAACTGGCTGCGGGTAACTTCACCGCGTACCAGTAAATTGTACTGTTCTTCAACGCGTGCCGGCACGGAGGCCACGTCCAGCGTTGCCGATGCGGGGTGGCGCGAAGCATAGTCACCGCGGGGTGCCGGAGCATCAGGTGAAGGCATGCCCGCCAGACCGCCTTTCGTCAGCCGGTCAAACGCGCCCTGTATCTGGTCCACGTGCCTGGCCGAATACACGCCGTGTGTCTTCGCCTCATCGAGCTGCGCCTGCAGCCTCGCCACGTTCTCCGTCAGCGCCGGCACCGCCGCTTCCCCGCGGGCCAGCGAGACGAATTCGTCGCGCAGCGCATTCTGGATGCGGTAAAGCGCCGAAACGTTCGGATCCTCTGCAGTGGCCGGCGGCAGCTGCGCAACGCTTGCGGTTACGCCCGCGGCGTACCCGGCGGCACGCTCCGGACTCTCAAGCGCGGCCATACGCTCAAATACCTCGCGCGTTTCGCTCTGGCGACCGGCGGTAAAGCTGGCCGGTTCAGCACGTGTAAATTCGCCATAAAGCATCTTCACTTCACGATCAAACTGCGCGCGCGTGACCTCCCCGCCTGCCAGCATCACATACTGCTGTGCGATCCGGTCGGGAACGGTGTTGACGTCGAGCGCGGGGCTGCTCGGGTGCAGTGAGCTCCATGTGTCGCGCTGGCCCAGCAGGCCCCGCAGGCGGGAAAGTGCACCCGTCTCCATGACGTCCGCGCCCGCCATGCCGCCCTGCGTCACGCGGTCAAAGACCTGCTGCATCTCCTTCATGTGCCCGCCGGCGTACACGTCGGCTATCGCGACGCTATCCACACGGGCGCGCAGCGTGCTGATATCCTGCAGCAGCGCCGCCGGTGAGGTCTGTCCGCTGGCAAGCGCGGCCAGCCGGTCGCGCAGCTCGGCACCGGTACCATAGAGCCCCGTGAAACCATCATAGGGACCGGCAGCCGGCGGCGGTGTCACCGGCGCGGCCGGTGCGGACGGAATATCGGGCTGTGGCGCCGGCGAAGCGGACGGTGTCGCAGCCACGCTGACGGGCGCCTGCGCGGTGGCTGGCTGTTCTGGCGCCGGTTCCTGTGCTGGCTCAGCCGTTACGGCCGGGGAGACAGGTTCGCTGACGGTGACGGCCGGTGCGACGCTTTCCGTTAACGGCGCGTCTTCCTGCTGTGCTTTCAGAATGCGGTACACGCTGGTCTGGCCGATGCCGAGCTGCTCCGCAATTTGCGCGGCCTTCAGGCCCCGATCGCGCAGCGACAGGATCTCGGCGGTTTTTTCTTTTGCCGCGCCCGGACGGCGGGAAGAAGAGACGTCAGAGGATGCTTCAGGAGATGCGGAAGGCAGATGATCCGGCGCAGGCTGTGCGTCGTCGGGTGTGGCCATGGTAATTTCCTTGTAGTTAAGCCCCTCAAGAGCTCGGGCAATGTCAGGCAGCAGGGTCTCGCGAAGGCGTTCAGCGCCGCGGGACTGGTGCAGGTCGTTGAAGTCGGTAAAGCCGCGCTCGATGTCCGCCGCCGTGAGATCCGGCAGCAGGACGGCACCGCCGGTAGCAGCGGCCGCGCGCTCAGCGGAGAGCACGCCCTTATTTTTCTTTTTGGCGTGGTCAACGTCGGCCATGAACAGGTGCGGGCTGTCGGGAAAACGCGCTTTCAGCACGCCGGCCACCGCCTGCATGTTCCCGGCGTCAATGGTCATCACGACAGGGCGGCCGGTGACCATGTGCAGGCTGCGCGCCGTGGCGTAGCCTTCGGCATACAGGATGGGTTCGCCGTTGCGAAGCGTCTCTCCCTCGACGCGAAAGTGCCCGGATTTCGGGGCATCCTTAAACAGATATTTCTCGCCGTCCGGTGGGATGTACTGCAGCGTGCGAAACTCACCGTCCGCGTTGTAAAACGGCAGGACCAGCGCGCCGTTACGCGTCTGGCGGATGTCAGGCGACACCGTCACACCCTTGCGCGCGAGATAACCGTGTTCGGGGTCGGCTGCGGGAAGCCTGTGATACAGCGCACCTGCGCTGGCCGTCTGGCGGGCGTACAGCGCCGCCTGTGCGCGCGCAGCGTCGTCCTGAGACTGGCGCATCCCCGCGCGGATATGCACGCGCGCCACCGGGTCGGCTTCACCGGGTTTGCCGCTCGCCTTCCAGCGCGTGATGTCCTTGTCGTTTTCGGCGGTGTGATAATTGATGAACCAGCCGCCCGGCTTGATGCCGTCGAGAAAACCGCGGTACACGCCGTCGCGGTTGCCTTTTGACCCGTCCACCACCGATACGCGATGGCGTTCGCCATCCATCACCGGCAGACCGTCCAGCACCAGGCCGGCGCTGGTCAGTGCGTCCAGAAACTCGGACTGCGGGTCACCGCCTCCGCTGCTGCGGATACTGCGATCGGGCATCCACGCCTTCAGCCGGCTCAGGTCTGCGCCCGGACGGGCGTACCAGAGCTGGGCCTCTTTGCTCCACGCGATGGCGTTGCGCCCGTCGGGATGTTTTCCCGCGTCGGCGCGCGCCGCGTCGCGCTGGTCCGGTAAGACGGCGAGCCATACCGGGTATTCAGCTGTACTCATGATGCCTCCTGTATTGCAGGGTCAGGGACGGCTATTCACCGTCGGTAAAGCGGCGGTACCACCACGGGCGCCCGCTCAGGCTTTTGCCGCGTGCACGACGGGCGAGGCGCATCAGCAGTTCGGTGACTCCCCAGCCAAACACCTTGAGCAGGCGAAATACGGCGATAATTCCGGTCACGACGTAAATCGTGTCCATGGAGGGGAAGCGGAACCAGAAGAGGTAAAGAAGAAAAAGCCAGGCGGGTATGCCGAGGAAGTTGAGCGGGCTGCCGGCCCACCGCCAGAAGCCGGGCGGGTAGTCCTCCTTTTTAAACTCACTCATGCCGTACCCTCCTCAAACTCACGACGCTGGCGTGGCGACATCACCACGCCAAGCTCGGCCGCATCGATGCGGCCCTGAGCGTAAAGCCGCCAGGCCTGGTCCACGATGCGCCGCTTCTCCAGCCGGATGATGGTGTTGACCTGACTTCCCCACTGTGACCACGGCATGCCGCCGAGCCGTTCGCGCAGGTTATGGTCGATGATGATGTACTCGCGTACGGCCACACGCTTGCCGTCAGTGGTGCGCAGGAGCGTCTGCACCACCACATACTGCAGCACGCCCAGCAGCGCCCACGCCATGGCGTCCCGGCTCTCATGCGGAAACTCGTTCAGCAGACGCCCGAACGTCTCGCCAGGGGAGTCGATGTGCGTCGTTGACAGGCACAGATGTCCCAGCTGGCCGGCACGAATGCCGGCGTCAATGGTCGGGTTGTCACGCATTTCCCCCACGCCGATAATCGACGGCGCACGGCGCAGGTCCGCGCGGATGCCGGTTGCAAAGTCAGGAATGTCTTCACCAATCTGCGACTGCAGCGGTGGCAGCACGTCGTCCGGACGCCCCAGAATGAACTCTATCGGGTCCTCCTTGGTGGTGACCTTGCGGTCCGGGTAGTTGTCCAGGCTGTAGCGATAGGTCGACGCCAGCGCGGTGCTTTTTCCCGAACCGGTGATGCCGCCCCACAGGGCGAGCCCCTTCGCCGGCAGGATGTTTTCCATCAGCGCCGGCTCAAGCTCCATTCCCTCCAGGGGCGGAATGTCCGTCGGGATAACCCGCAGCGTCCAGCCAATGGTCTTCTGACGCCCCGCCGTGCCCTGCAGGAGGTTTACGCGAAACCGGATACGCTCGCCGCGGTTCAGTCCCCAGCGGCCACTTGCGTCCCCGTCGAGCTGCATCGCCCGGTCCACCGACACGCCGCCGCGCACCTTAGGGCGCAGCTCTGGTGAAAAGGTGTCGTCCATCAACTTGGCCAGCGTATCGTCCGCCACGGGGAAGGGACTCGCTCTCAGTAGCCGGCCGTAGCGCCCGACCACAAAGTGGTTGTCGCCCTGCAGGTGAATGTCGCTGACGTTGTTACGTGCGCACCAGACAAAAAAACCGCGCAGCGAGTCGGGGTCGATACTGCCGCCAAAGTCATAGGGCGTAAGGTCATGTGCTGACATCAGCGTTTCTCCGTATTGATGATCGGCTTCCACTTTGTTTTGTCAGTGATAAAGCCCGCGCGGGATTCGAGCCGGCGTTCGCGATCGCCGGTGGTGAGCTTATTGCTGTCGCCGGTGACCGTCTGCTGACGATCGGTAACCACCGGCGCGGTAATGAGGTTCTGGCGGCGCAGCAGCACGTACTGCAGCATGCCGTTGTAGTCACGGGTCAGGCGGTTGACGTTGGCCTCAAGCGTTTCGTCAGCGCTCTGCCGCCCTTCCGCCCAGCCCTCATTGACCGCCGCCTGCCAGATATCACGCTGGATGCCGTTCTCAGGGATAAGGCCGCCTTCCGGCGCGTCAGGTGGAACAGTGCTGAGCCCGGCCATCAGCCAGCCGCGCCACGTGGGCGGGTTGCTCACGAAGCGTTCCGGCTGAATGATTTCGTACACGTGGCTCGCGGTGCGTATCTGGTCAGGAGTGACGTGCGCCACGTCGACTGCCTCGGTGATAACCGGTGGCAGCCAGCCGCGGCTGCTGATAAGCGGGCGGAAGTCATAGGTGGCATCAAGCTGCTTTGCCCGGGCATCAAGGTCGCGCCGCAATTCCCATGCGCGCTGGGCCTTGCCGCCGCGAAAGCCGGTTGTCCGCCCACCTTCAGTGAGCATCTGCCGCCGGTTGTCAGAGACGTCGGCTGTATTTCGTTTTTGCGGCGACAGATAGGCTTCAGGCCCCGGGGGGGGCGCACCGTCAGGTCCGGCCACTGGTGCGGGCTTTGAAAAATTGAATCCCGCACAGCCCGCCAGCAGCGCGGGCAGCAGCAGGATGCAGAGACGGAATTTCATCGACGGCCCCCTGTGGAGTGAAGGGCCTGAGCGGCCGGGATGGCGGGCATAAACTGCAGCACCATCTGACCGGGATACGTGACGAGCGTCGCGCGCCACGCGGTCTGCATCTCAATGATGCGCAGCAGGTTTGCATAGGTGACGCCCTGTACTTCAATGTCCACGGGCAGAGGCAGGCGCACTCCGGCATAGCTGAACACCTGCCCGCGTGCACGGGCCAGATCACGCAGCAATTCGACCGCGTCCCCGTTCCAGCTGAGCGTGACGCGATCGCTGTCTGCACGGATGGCGGCAAGAGGCAGCGGCGCACCGCCGTTCAGGTCGCCTTCAAACCACAGCTGCTGCAGCTGAAGCGCGGGACGTGATGGCCGGGAATCCGCCTGATGCTGAGTTGAAACAGGGGTGCTGTCGTGCGGCTGCAGCTGACAGCCACACAGCAGCACCGGCAGCGCGGTAATAATGAATTTGTTCATGTTGTCTCCGGGAGTGGCCGGTAATCAGAATAAGTGGGTAGAAGACTCCGCCGTTCAGCGGGTGGCCTGCCAGATGGCATAGACTTTTCGGGCGTACAGCATGCGGCGGGCCTGATTACCGTCCGCAAATCCAGCGTTATAGCTACCGAGACACTGCCAGGTCAGGCCACATACCTGCAGATGCTGCGCCAGTATCCAGGCGCCGGTCTGCACGTTCAGGCAAGGCTGCGTCAATAGGTCACGTTCGTCGCTGATGACCCCCATGGCTTTGAGCTTTGCGAGGTGTGTGGAGTTAATCTGCATCAGGCCAAAGTCGCGGCTTGTTACCTGCCCCTGCTTGTTCCGGTTGTAGCCCACTGCATGTGGGTTCATGCCGCTTTCTACCTGTGCGATGGCGCGCAGCAGTTGTGGCGAAACGTTATAGCGGGCCCCAGCCTCACGAAAGCAGTACGCCTGCACAGATGAGGAAAAGAGCAGGGCCGTAGCGATAAGAAGCAATACCCGCATAGCGTGAAGGATTCGCATGGATTGTTCTCCGGCACCGAAGAACCGGGCCTGTATTTATTGCGGGAGGGGGTAAGCTTTCATTTCGTAGGGAGTTCTTTCAGGGCGCAAAACATAAGCATTCGCTCATCCAGGGCTTTTTTCATTCAGTACTACTCCAGTCATCATTTTCCAGTCAGGACCAGATAACGCGCATAAACCTTGCGTGCATAGCGCAGCCGGAAGGGTTCGTTGGCATTCTTGAATCCGGCGTTATAGGCGCCTACTGACGTCCAGTTCACGCCGTTTTGTGCGATATTTTTCGCCAGTATCCATGCGCCGACATGGATGTTCTGGCAGGGACTTCCAAGAAGCACCTCTCGTGTTATCCCCATGGGATGCAACACTGGCAGCCAGGAGGTGTTGATTTGCATCATCCCGAGGTCTTCACTGAGTACCCGTCCATTCTTTTTATTCTGGTTAATAGCCCCAGAATTCAGGCCGCTCTCAACCTCGGCGATGGCCTGCAGCAGGCGCCAGTCAACGCTGAACCGGATACCGGCTTCCCGAAAGCAGCGGGAAATATCCGGCGTAATCTTTGTGGCATCAGACGTCCCGGCGGCGCAGAGCAGCACACAGGTGATTACCAGGCGCCACATAGCAACACCACCACAAAAACCGGATAGAGCACGGTAATGAACGGCACGCCGCGAACATAACGCCCCACGACTGCCGTCAGCAACAGACTTGCACCCAGACAAGCGCCCGACAACTCTGGAGTAAGCCATGCCCCAATGGCCGGCAACACGTAGAGATCGCCAGTGGCAAGAGCCGGCGGCTGCGACCGCAGCCAGGTGATGAAGTTGAGCACCAGGGCAGGTATCAGAATAACGGCAGCTCCGGCCAGCACCGGCAGCGCATCAGGTCCGCCCGGTATGAGCGCAGTCAGTGCCAGCCAGGAAAGAAGAAAAATAAGCAGGTCAGGCACCCACTGCGTCACGCAGTCAATGTAAGCGGCACTGCCGAGCAGCAGCACGAACACTGCGAGCGCAGGGCTGTGTGTCAGCATCCAGATGGGGACAACGCCGCCGCACAGAAGAACTGCGGCCAGAATCGGCCGGATCCGCGCCACGTCCGGATAATCCTCAACCATGGATTCAGCCGCGGCGACTCTGGCTCCGGCATAGAGCGCAGGCAGGTTGAAAGCCAGCATCAGGGAAAATATCAGTAGTCCGGGAATAATCAGCATCATGCTACCTCACGTAAACCACGTAACCAGCCGGGATAAAGCTGGGCCGGGCCAGTCGCCCTGTTGGCGTGTTGATGCCTGCCGTATCAGACATACCGAAGTGCGCACTATTCTCGGTCTCCTGCATCAACTGTGAGTAAAATCCCGGAGAAGACGGCGTGAAGACATAGCCGACTCCCCCACTGATGCGAAGCACGATATTACTGTTGTGCGGCAGCCAGGCAGGCAACGCCACCCGGCCAGATGCATCGCCATCTGCCGGCGAACCGGCTGCCCAGAGGTCATTGAAGGCCGATACGTAGTTGAGAAACTGCCCGGCCAGCTGCGCCTGCGTGACATCCGCCACGGTGTCACGGCTTTTGTCGCTGACGCAGGACATCAGAACGCTGACCGCTGCCAGCAGCGCTGCGGCGAAGAAGATGGAGGATTTCATGAGTTATCCGGTGTACTTGATGGAGGCTCGTCGGGGTAACGAATATGCCGTCTGCTCATATAAACAACCGCTTATATGCACTGGAATAAGAATGCTTGAGACTGATCCTGCAAGCTGCCGGACCTAATTCAGTAATCCAGCATGACTTTGATGCAGGTGCAATACCCACTGGGGGCCTGTCCGGGCTGAATTACCGGGCAGTTGTCATCTGTTCTGGGCGTGTAACCTACATAGTCATCTGAACTACCTTTACTTAATGAGGTCCTTCTGCAGTAGTACCCGGAGCGTCCTTTACCTGAACTTGCCCACACGCCGGACTGACAGGAAAGAATTCCGCCGGTGCCGTCACGGCTTATCGCCCCCCATGTGTCACAGTAGCTGCCTGCCGAATTCACCTGCTGCAATTTGACCACTCCACCTAACACAAGGTCGTTATTACCGCGAAGAGTTCCGCTCGCAGTGACATCATTCCCGGCCGTGACGTTTCCTGATGCTGTCATGCTGCCGCTTGCGGTGACATTGCCGCCAGCAGAGATGCTGCCGTCAGCGCGAATGCTGTTTCTGGACGTAATATCACCGTTTGCGGTAATGGTGCCGTTAGATTGCACGCTTTGCGTGGCCGTCAGGCGTGCTGTGTTGACGTCGGCCGAGGCATTGAGCGTCTGTGTGCCGATAGTCTTCGCGCTGCTGATGTCATTACTGCCCATGTTCAGGGTAGTGCCCATTGTATTAAGCTCGGGATGACCTGCCACGCTGTGGCGATAGAGGTAGTCGTTGACCAGTGCGCCGTTGGAGTAAAAGCCGGCTATAACCACGCTACCGTCACCCGGGTTGTAGCCACCAAATGCTGACAGACTCTCCTGCCAGCTGCCGAGCGCCCCCTTGGCAACGCCGTTCTCGATGTAACCTCCCGCTGCACCGATATGGTTCGCCAGCTTACGTGCATCGCTGAGCGGCAGTGATGAACCACCGCTCAGGAACGTCATCGTGTGAAATTTATTAGTTGAAGGCTGAAAGATCAGCGTGCGGTACGTGGCCGTGTAGGCGTTAGTAGAGGAAAAACCCGTCGGTAAATAGCCCGCAGTGATGAGCATCGGCACGGTCAGGGTGTAACCGGTCGACGCGCTGCTGCCTGCAGCGACGGTGGCCTGCTGGTCGGCGATGTAACGGTTCACTGCCTTCTGCACCGTATTCGCCTGGCTGGCCGCCACGTTCATCCTGTATTCCTGTGCTGCCCACACGGTGAGGGGAATAAGCAGCGTCACAATGATAACGGCCACGATCCCGTACCCCACTGTCGCGTCGGTGATTTGCGCAATGCCCCGTTTCATCTTGTTCACGGTTTAGTCCTTAAAGTCATAGGTCATAGAAGAGAACTGATCCTCAAGCTGGAACTGACCAGCTGCAATTTTGGCCCGTATAGTCGGCGCTGATGAGGAGTTGCGCAGGTTAAAGCCGGTTATGTCCACATGACGCTGGTTAGTTTCGGGATTCACGCGCATCGTCTGGTGTGCCAGGACGAACAGCGTGCTGGCAATGTTGGCCTTCGCCGCCGGGCTGATCTCTTCACAAAACATCACGTAGCGTTCAAGCGCCTCAGTCAATGAGGACGCATGGATAGTCGACACCACGAACATGCTCAGTGAGGCCTTCAGCACCTCGTGCGCGGTTTCACCGTCGCGTATTTCCCCCAACAGAAACGCTGAAACGCCCATGCGATACCCCTTGCGCGTGGCGCTGGCATAGCCTTCGTTTTCCTTAACTTCCAGCTGGATACAGCGCCCGTTACCGTGTCGCCCCTGCAGCAGGGTTTCCGCCGGATCCTCAATGGAGACGCCCAGGTTGCCGGTAATGGCAATGCGGTGACGCAAAATAGCGGCCGCTGTAGTGGTCTTGCCCGCCCCCATTTCACCGGCGATCAGAACCAGACCGGCGGCTCCGGGGAGCTGTACCGATTTACGCAGGGGGGTGCTGAGCGGGATGTCTTCAAATGCAGGGATTGATGCAGGCGTCTGACGAAGCACCAGGTGGGTACGCCCCAGCAGGTCCTGAGAGACGGTCGCGCGATACAGCCGGCCGTCGTGGAAACAGGAAAATTCGTTGCGCCCCGTCTCCTGATGCTTTTTCTCGCAAAGTGCACGCAGCCGCTGCACATCGTGATCCAGCGCGGAAGGAACGGACATCAGAAAGTGGCTGGCGCCTACCAGCCCCTTGATTTCGGCATAATCATCGCCGAGGTAGAGGTCGATAAAATCGGCCTTGCTGAGCGTGGTGGCGGTCATAGGCAGTCCGGATAGAAGCCGCCGGCATGCGGCGGCAATACATTAAGATTTCGTGGTGAACGTCAGGGTATTATCGCCATCCACACACGCAGTGGCGGCGTCGGCGGCCGTCACTTCCGAGGTGAAACTGGTGTTATTGATTTTGGTCGACGCAAGGTCACCGGTACCGATACTACGCGCCACCTTCACACAGTCCCGCTGCGGCAGGCCGTTGTCAGTCACCACGAAGCCAATACCGTTACCTTTCACCGTTAAAAGCCCCCCGGACTTGTTGTAAATCAGGCCGTCGGTGATGGTGTAGCTTTTCGAAATGCTGCCGCCCTTCACCAGCGCGGGCACGTAGTCGTCGGTACCGTAACCGTTAGAGGCACGCAGGTTACGCGTTTCGTTCATCGCCGTGGTGACGAGTGTCACCTCACTGGTGCTGTTAACGTAGAAATAGGCCAGCGAGGCGGCGGCGACCACGAGCCCGATAACCACGATCATGACGCCGAGGGAACTGATGGAGTCAGTAATGTTCGCGATACCTTTCTTTAAAATTTTCATTTAAATACCTTTAAAAAAACATGAATAAATACCCCGCGGCATCAGACCGTGGGCGATGAGAGATAAACAGGTTGGTGAGGCGGACGGGCATCCGCTCAGTTAAGGAAAAACGTCTTCTGGATAAGGCTGAACATGATGAGCATCAGAGATGAAACTATTACCCCACAGAGCAAGAGGCTGGCGATACGCATGCGATCACCGGTGCGTTCAACGCTGCTTACCGTGCGTTCCAGCGAGGTGGCAGCAAAGCGCTTGAGTGAGCCTTCACTGTTCTTGGTCTCGAACAGGCTCTGGAGCTTGACGATGGATCGCTCGTCCGGAAACTCGTAGCCAGTCGCATCCAGCGCCTGACCGAGATTTTCCTCGCCGGCGGCGATTGCCCGCTCCAGCGCCTCCAGCCGCTCATAAAGCCAGGCCGAGCGGGTGGAGTCCTTCATGCTGGCAATGGCCCGCTCCATCGGGATACCCGCCGCGTCCATGGCGTTCACGTTCATGATGAATACCGCGCCATGAATACGCCGGTAGATGGACCAGGGGGGAAAACGGTCCAGGAAAAAGCGCAGCCGCCCGGTTAGCCGCGGCAGCGACAGCACAACCAGCGTGATAACCCCCCCTGATATCAGCAGGAGTAACCACCACCAGTCCGTGAGCATCAGATAAAAGTAATACACGGCCGTCTGCGCGCCGTTCCACTGACTGAGCGGGGAGACCTGCAAAATAACAGGCACCAGCATCACGCAGAACAGGACCACCACGGTCACCGACAGCAGGATCAGGTAAGCGGTGATACCCACGGTTGACTTGACCGACGCGCGCATACGGCCGGTTCCGCTGGCAATGTCGATAGCATTCAGAAAACCGTCCTCCGCATGCCCGGCAATGTCACAGGATTCAATAATACTGAGCTCCTGATCCGGTATCCATTCGCTCAGCGATGCCCCCAGCCCGAACCCCCCGGAGAGATTTTCTGCGCACTCGGTCAGTATCTGCGCCACTGCGTCACCGGGGTTTTTCCCCCTCCGGCTGTAGTTGTCGATAAGCTTCTGATAGGTTTCTTTCGCTGACCGTCCGTCCAGCAGGTACTGACGAAAATCATCGTAGATTTCGATGCGATCCTGCGCACTGAAGGTCGCCTGATAGAGGGCGCGTACGAATCTGTTCACAGGTCAGCTCCCGATTTCAGTTTCGTGTCGCGGTCCAGGTTACAGATGCGTCGATGCGCCCAAACCGGATCGGTCACGCCGGCATTAATCAAACGCGTCAGGTTCTGACAAAGCGTGACGCCTCCGCGTGCTATCCAGTCCAGATAAGCGGCCATCTTGCCTTTTTCGCTGTAGAGGCGCATGAAGCGGTTGTCCGTTTCAATGACCTCAAACACCCCTGTTCTTCCGTGGATACCCGTCTGACCGCAGCAACTGCAGCCGCCAGGCTTACGCAGATAAATGCCTGCGGTATTGACGTGCGTTTCAACCATGTCCTGCATCACAGGGCTGACGTTGCCGCGTCCCTCCTCCCAGGGTATTTTGCATTCATCGCAGAGCAGCGGCATCAGTCGCAAGCCGACCAGCCCCGAAATGATGGTCGGGTCGTACAACAGATCTTCATCCACGCCAAAACGACGCATGCGCTGCAGTATATCCGCCGGCGAGTTGGTATGAATTGTGTTCAACACCGGCACGCCGGTCTGAACAGCTTCAACGGTGGCAACTGCGGAGTCTGCATCGCGGCTTTCACCGATGTAAAGGCGATCTGGGTCCATACGCAGCAGGTTTCGGATTGCCTGCCCATAGGTCTGATTCCCCCGGGGAGTCTGAAAAACACCATCGATGGGGGATTCAATCGGATCTTCAACTGAAAGAATGTTTTCGCCCGGATCTTCACGCGCCAGAAACTCCGCGGAAACCTGGCAAATCGTAGATTTTCCATGCCCTGTTGGACCACTGAAGAAGGTGCCACCTGAGCTGGTCAGCAACCGGCGTAACGTTGTCTCTTCCGCTGGCGTCAGGCCTATTTGTTCAAAATTAAGGCTTTGCTTGCGGCGGCTCACCAGGCGCAGAGCCACAGCCAGCCGGCCCTGCCCCCCCGGACGGCTGGCAAAACGGATGGTACTTAGCCCGTAGCCGTTCACGAACTCCTCACGGACGCGTGCGTCGCACGGCTCGGTGAAGCTCAGCGTGGTTTTGCTCTGCTCCTCACACATTGAGTTGTAAAGCGCGTTGACCAGCCGCGTTCCCCACTCCGGCGACTCGGTTCTTATCCAGCGAAGGTTGCCGTCGATACGGTAGAGGACTCGGGTAAATTTGTTCTCAATGCGGATATGGATGTCCGATCCACGCTGCGCTGTCGCCTCAGCTATCAGACCAAGATTGATATTCTGAAAATCGCTGGCCCCTTCAACGCCCTCGCCGCTGTCGCTGAACTGCTGCGAGATTTTTTGCAATTGTTCGCGGTCGCACCACGTCACTCCCGTCTCAAAACCCTGACCGCGCAGTTGCTGGCGCAACTCAAAGAATTCGGTGCTCTGGTCAAGTTCGTTAAGAACGTAGAGACAATGAAACTGCGTCTGGTCATCACGAATGAGCCGAAGGTTATCTCTCAGCGAGGAAGAAAAGGGGCGCGATCCAGCCGGGAGGGTGAGTGGCAGCAGGGTATGCGTTTTTTCACTCAGGTTATGCATAACGTCCACCTCAGTTAAGGGTAAAAACGTGACCGTCCTGCGTGCGCTTTATCACCACGCCACGCATTGAAACGGTCACCACCGTATAGCCGCCATTGACGCTGTCGCCCGCGCGCACCTGAGAACTGCTGCCGTCGGCGAAGTTCAGCGTGGCTACCGGGCCCGCCACTTTTTCAAGCGTCGGTAGCGTGTTTACCGGCGCGGCTGGCACAGGAACGCCGGCAGGCCCGTTCATGACCGGCGCAGGCGCGGCCTGTACCGTACCGGCATCTGCCTGGCCGGCCGCAAGTTTTGACTTGTTGTAAGCCGCCTGCGCGTCATAAAACACGCGGCCACTCTGCAGGCGATCGAGATCACCCACCGTCCTGACGTCCGCTTCCGCGTGAGCCAGCCCGCAGCACAGCAGCAGTAACGCTGTGTATTTAACGTTTTCCATAGAGCGATCCTGAAAGTTTGTACCGGACGGAGCCGTCGGAAGTGTTGATGCCCAGGGTGACCTCAGACAGGCGAATGCCCGTGAATCCTGAGCCTGTAAAAATCATGCTGGGTGGCACGTTGGTTTCGGCGGAGAACTTATATTCCCGCCAGTCCTGCAGCGGCAGGTCCTCTCCCTCGCTGTTTTTCTTCACGTCCTTTATCGCTACGGCCGAGACGGCAAGGTCGATATTGAGCGCCTGAAAGTGCGATATTAAGTCCATCAGCCGCTCATCCACCGGAACCATCGGGTCGTCGCCCTCTGGCTTCAGCGTCTGCGGCAGTGAAAACGCGGTCTGGCTGCTGTCCGCAAAGCTGAACACCGGCGTTACGCCAAACAACGTCTTGACGGCGGCGACGTAGGCTGCGGTGGTGGCCGCAGAGTTCGTACGCCTTACCGACTGCACGCTGACATCATTGCCTGTGCAGACCATCATGGTAGTCATCCAGCCGGTGATTGAAATCGGCACCCTGTCGAGCATGTGTTGACATGCCCCGATAAACGAACTCACTGAGGGTTGCTCTGTCCATGGGTGTCGGAATCCTGTCAGCGCGGCCTTGTAACGTGCCTCCTTATTCAGCTGGGCCTGATGTTCCATCTGGCGATGCAGAACAACACGAGCCGCGGCTTCACGTTCCCCCTCAACGTGCAGCCAGAATGTCAGCCCCGCCAGCGAAAGGACAGCTAACGCGCCGGCGGCTATCAGTTGCCTGCGTGTCATGCCCCACGTCAGCGGTTTCAGCCGAAAATCTTTGCTGAGATTTTTGGCGGCCAGAATGGCATCCAGATCAAGCGGCAGCGTCACCCAGCTCTGAGACGGGTCGCCGTAGACCGGCACGTCCAGATTGCCCTTACTGCCGCGCAGCTCGTCCCGTAGGTCAATAATGGTCTGCCGCAGCTGGTCTGCCGTATAGACCTTGTCGGACCATACGTGAATACCGCCGCGTTCAGTTTTACCGACCAGCGTGAACTGGGCCACGCCTTCCGGACTGTCACCAAGCGGCACCACGGCAATACAGCAGCCTTCAAGCAGAGAAGCCAGAGCAACCGTCAGCGAATACGCCCCGCGCAACCGCAGCCGCGTTTTGGGTGCAAACCCCGCCTGAATGCTGTCGCTTTTGCGCACGGCCACCAGATCAAGCCCCTGGTCTTTCCCCACCCGGCGGATTTCTTTCATGGGGTTGCGCTGCGCGCGGATGGTCTGCCAGGTCAGGCCTACCACAAATCGCCGCTGATTCACGGTGAGCACGCGGATATGACCGGCATCCTGTCCAGAGGCCGGCTTTTTTGTCTTTTTCTTCATTATTATCACCTGATGTAAGGCGTGACGGTGATGACGAACGACTGGCGGGTGCTCTGACCCGAACGCTGGCCCCCCGTCACCAGATTGTCAGGTGATAACTGTCCCTGCTTGCTGGAGGTGGACACATTTTGCTCCAACCCGCTGATGACAACGGTCTGCCCGGGTTTCAGCCAGACGCGCTGCGGGACAGAGCGCGAATCCACATCCGGCGCCTCAAGCTTTTCGGTATCTGAGCTGATTACACGCAGCTGGGTAAGACTTGAAATGTTCAGGAACATGTTGAGCATCATGCGATCGCCACCGTCGAGGATCTTCGGGAAGATGGTGATATTGGTGCCTGTGGTAACGGAACCGGGCGTCAGAGTCTGCGTCGGCAGCGCGGTGCTTCCGGTAGAGTAAACCGTTGTCGCGGAACTCTTCAGGTAGGTTATCTGACGCCCGACGACCACTGAGGCCGACGCCATGTTGGTGGTCATCAGCGGAATGGTGCGCACATCCGCAACCTTTGCCTGTTTCGACAATGCATCAAACAGGATAGAGGAGCCGGCAAACTGCTGTGCGCTACCTGTCGCCGTGTCCAGCACGGAGAAGCTCAGCGAACCCGCATCGGCCACCGTACCCGACGGGCCGGCCAGGTTAATGCCGTATTTGCCGGCAAGGGTCTTGTAAATGACGTTCCAGTCGAGACCAATAGCATCGCTCGTGTCGGTGTTAACGGTATAGATAACCACCTTCAGATTGACCTGCCGACTCAGCGCTTTGTTTTCAGAAGTCAGATATTCCCCCACGCGGCGTACCACCTCCGGCACATCAGTAATGACGACGGTCCCGGTAGTTTTATTCAGGTCTAACCGTCCCACACCGGGAGTCAGCATGCTTTGCGCCGTGGACTTCAGATCGTCATACAGATTATTACCCATAAGGACGTCTGACTTGAGATTGGTGCCGCTTTCTCCTGAAACACCACCCGAGCTGGAACTGGAGCTGCTGGAGCCCGCGCCACCATCGGAGCTGCTGCTATTTGACACACCGCTCACCACCGAGCCGGTCAGCGTGTATTTGGCGTCAGAAGGCTCGATGTCAAAACGCGCCGTCTGAAGATAGAAGAACGTCACCATGCCGTCCTCGTACTTCCAGGAAATCCCCAGTCGTGCGGTCACGATATCCAGCAGGCCGCCCAGGCTGCCGGTGTAGCTCACCTCCGAGAACGTTCTCGACACGCTACCGGCAGAGGCAGAAACGTTGCCTGCTGAGGCAGTGCCGAACGAGTCCAGCGGCCGCATATCACCGGAGGCAGGAAGTGCCGGGGATGGCACGTTTGACAGTCTCTGCGTGGGCGAACCGCTCTGCGCTCCACTGCCACCCAGTACGGCTGCCGCATCAGGCGTCACCCGTGTGCGGATGTGACACACCGTGGCAATGTCCTGGCTGAACTGCCAGATGTCCTGCGGTGTCTTCGCGCGATAAGGCATGTTGCAGTTAACCACCTCACGGGGTGCGTCATACTTTGCGACGGGGAGCGGTGTCGGACTGACATACTGGCTGTTCTGAAACTGCACCACAGGGCGGTTTTCCGAAGCCTGACGAATCAGCGAAGAGGCTTCATCTGCTGTATTGCCCGCGGACCGGTCAACGTCTTTGATGCGCTCAAAAGCGCAGCCTGTCAGCAGCGCGCTGCAGATAAGCACCGCAAGCGTGTGTTTATTAAACATGATTATTCCTGTTGCGAAGACTGAGGGGATGGATTTGGTGGGACGTCGCTGATAACGACAAGGCACTGCTGACGGTAACCGCTGACGAACAGCGGCACCTGTGCGCGATGCCAGAGGCTGAACAGCTGCACCGTCGCATCCTCAAAGTTTGCGGCCCGGAAGGTCAGCGTATAGTCGATCGGGTAGTTGATACCCGTATCCCACCGGACCATCCATCTAGGTTTACCCGGTGGACAGACTTCCTGCGACGCCCACAGCTCATAGCCCTGCCTGAGCGTTGTGCCCCGCTCGATCTTCCATACACGTACGACAGGCGCCGGCTGCACGGGGAGTTTCGCTGTAGAACTTGCGGTGATGGCTGCCCCCGCTGCAGGTTTTTCACCCCGGAAAGGATTACGCCCCGCAGCCAGACCGGGAGCGGCCTGGATTGCCCGGGCCGGTAGAGTGTTGCCAGGGATTCCGGCTGCCAAAGGGAGCGTTGCAGACTGCCCTGCTGAGTGCGCTGTCTGCGCGCGCTGGGCTGGCTCAACCGTCACCGTATTGGCTTTGACATTAATGGTGGCCTTCAGCCCATGCGTGGCCAGCATCTTGCCGGCAACGTACTGCCAGCGATCATTGCCAGTCCAGCGCCACAGCGACGGTGCATCGGGTGACACCGCTTTATCAAACACCACCGTCTGGCCCTTTGGTACGATATCGCGCATGGCCGCGCGAAGCGTCGGTGCCGCACCATCGCGCTGCACGAACCCGTCGGCCGGTCCTGCGCCGGATGCAGGAGACGGCGCGGCGACAACCGGTGCTTTGCCGGAAGCAGCAAAGATTCCCCCAGGCCCGGGCGGCAGCGGCGGCGTTTTTACGGATGAAGGCGATACCGGGCGCGCGGCAGAGGGTCCACTCTGGTGAATGCGGTACTGCATGGCGCTGATATCTGCCGCGCTGCGCGAGAGCATGCCGTCCACCACGCTGCCCGAGGGCGGCCCGGTGATGACCGCAGGCGAGGCGCAGCCGGTCAGCAGCAGGACCGGTATCAGCCCTGCCCGTTCGGTAAATGACATAGAGATAACTCCGGATAACTCAGGGCTGCACCGTCTCTACGGTGGCCGGAGCCGGACCGTTAAAACCGTGCGGAGGAGACAGGTGATAACCTGCCGGTCAGAAAAGGACGTTGCGGCGCCGGGTGCCTCCCGGTGCTCTGGCCAGACTGACAGACGCCAGAGCGGCATGACTTAGACTTACAGCATCGCATTAGGGAATTCTTAGACGATGTCAGTCTGACCGCGTGCGCTGGCCGCAGGTCCGCCGCAACGAAAAGCGCACTGCCCCGTGAAGGAAAGTGCGCTTTTCGTTACTGCTGTCGGGATAATAAATCGGGGAAGCCCGGGTAAGCCCCGGGCGGTGGTCAGTTCGTGGTGATCAGCCAGATGAGGTATTCACGGGCCATTTGCTGGACGACCATCAGTTCTCCATTTACCGGGAGTAGCCCCCGGGTCGCCGCCGAAGTACATGACGCGACGAACAGCGGCGACAGCAGTGCAGGCACAGCGACGCCCGCCGGAGTAAGGTTTGGTTCATGGGAGATTACTCTGTGAAATTTTAGTGAGGTGCCCTGCCGTCAGGCGACAGAATTGTTGTTGAGGGGCAAATCCGATGAGGTTATTAAGGTAGGCGAACGATCTGCTGTACAGAGTTCAAACCAGAATTTAACCGGTGCCCGAGTCTGACTAACTAGGCCAAAACGCAGCGCCATACGAAAATTGCTGCTGTGACGTTTTGCCCGTTCTACCTGTTCCGCGAGCATGGCGCGAAATGCTTCGGGTGTAGCCTTACCTTTTGATGAGCAGCATTCAGTACAAATGGCCACGAGGCCGCCCGCTACGAATTCCTCGCCAATATTTTCTGCATGCCAGCCCCTGTTAGGTAAGACGCTGGCACAGAATGCGCACTTCCCACCAAACTGCAGACGCACTTCTTCACGTTTTGTTTTTGAAAGACTCATGATTAACCCCAAATACCAGCCCGCATCCCCGGGCATTAGCCATAAATGAGAAAAGACAGAAACGATTCCAGGCTGACCCACTCGTTTTGAGTGGGTCAGCACAGATTGCTCTTTGTCACTTAGCGCTTTTGGAATGACACAGTCAGGGTTGCCCGTTCACGACCGCATAGGTATGCGGGGCTAATCTTCTCCAGATGCAGGTTTGCCCGACGGATCGCCCCGGGGCCTTAAATGGATACATCGAATTTGTACGTAGGGGTATAACGGTGGCACGACAAAATTGCGACTTTGCATTGTCCCGGCCAGTATAAAGAACGGAGACTAAGTATCAGCCGCGACGCTCCTATGCTGCCCCACCTCCCGGCGGGTTCCCCTGATGTATGACAGGCCATGACGGAGCCTCCGGACATCTTCCACGCATAAGATATAATGCCGGCAAGAGAGGACCTTGAGATCAGGGTGAAACGGGCACGTTGTTAAAGAGCAAGCCTCAGGAAAAAGACAATGAGAGGCCCTACTCACCGGTAACAGTGAGTATCTGTTTTAAGTTATGCAGGACCGGCAGTAAAAGACTCCGGTTAAAGATTACTTATTCTTTATCACTGCCTTCGGCAGAAAATCGGCGCCCTGGTGTGGCAATCGATTCGTAGAGTTTCAGGTGGTCTTCAAGGCGAAACATTGCCTCTGTAGTTTTAGCTCGTCCGGAATTTTTGGCCGATGCACTCAAAAGCTCATTAAGTTCTGGCGACATATACAGCATCATTGCGATGCCTTTTCCGCTTTTACCCGCCGCCATATCAGCTCCGCGTGTGAATTATGTAAGGATTCAGTAAGTAGAGCGCATTAAATAGGAATGGTCCTATTTGTGTAAACTATCTAAAAAGATACTGGATATAAACCCAGTACCAATTTAGATAAGTCCTAGAAAAAATAAAGCAATAGAAACAATGAGTTAAAAGATAAATCTACAGTTAAATTTTTCTCACCTTTTTTTAGAAAAAATGACAAAAGGTTACCTTCATTTAACTAACACAAATCGAGCACGAAGCGACTGGTCACAAGCACTTGGAGCAGCGAGTGAGTAGTTGCCTCCAGTAACTTCATGCCTTCGCGCAAATAGATCTCGAGATCGGAGACCGAAACATTACTGTGCTGGGAAATATCACTGATGGCGAAACCAGCACAATTATGAATTACGCAAAATATCTGCTTTCGGTTGAGCTCAGGGAAAATATGATGAATGGGCTTGAAGGCATCTGATGACACAATACCTGACTGATTATCCCCAATATGATATTTCATACAGATCTGCCGGTAAGTGAATCGGGTCCAGAAAACCGTTTTGAGCTCTGGCAGGGAATCTGTTTGAAAGTACTTTTGAGATGACTCAATGGACTTTTTAACCGCAATAGGAGATGTCCCCACGAGGGTAGAAATGTCCTGGTGATTAATGCCCAGAGAATAAAAGCAGCAGTTAGTCGCCTGCCTTGGGGTTAGGAAAGGAAAAAGCTTGCACAATTGTGCATATACAATAGGATCCACGGCAGCCATAGCAGCCTCCTTAACAGGTTGATTTGGTTAGCTGGTTGTACAGGCCTCGAACCCTGTGCAATCAGCGTCTGATTACTTCAATTTGTGTTATGTCTGCGTTATGAATCTCCTCACGGTCGTGGTAAATGTATGTTCACAGGACGCAGATTTTCATCGTCCTTGATTTGTGGTTCGACATATCTCAGTTCAGTCTGCACATCACGTTGACGCAGGCTCTCCTCAGTGGCACGTACGTTGGCCATCTGCTGACGATCGCTTACCTCAAAACTGTGCCCGTCATTCTTATTCAGGTTACGAACAACACCTGAATAAAGTACACGATTGACCGCAGTCTGTTCCCCGGTCACTACGGTTTTGTCACCGCTACGCCAGGCCGTTAACTCGGCGGCCAGATCGTTGTTGAACCGGTCTGATTTACTGTCCGGCGCAGCGTAGACCTCTACCCTGTCACCAAAGTCGGTTACCGCGGGTTTACCCCCGCGCAGGTAACTGACCGTTCCGTCACGCAGCAGTTGCGTTTCATGCTCATTAGATTTAAACGTTGGCACATCTTCCGCCGGGCCGTAATGAATAACCGCATTAGGCTCAGGCCATACCTTTTGATTCTGACGCGCATTGCGCTTCTGACGATATGCCCAGCCTCTCATCTGACTGATTGCTGCAGTGTCGCCTTGCAGTGCCTCACGCTCTACCCAGGCGTTCCAGCTGAGCGGACGGTTAGTACCTGCGTCGCTGAGGGTCTGCCTTTCTTCACGAAGCTGCAGGCGCAACCCGGCCATCGCTTTCATCTTTTCAAATTCGGCAACACGGTACATAAGCTTCCGCATTAGCGGATCGCGAACGGTGTCGCGTACGTGTGCTTTCATCACCACAGTATGCGATGAAATCTGACGGAAGCGTTCAGCGCCGCGCAGGTCTGGTTTCTCCCAGCCAGCACGGTAAGCGTCATAGCGGGCGCGAAGAATGTCACGGGCAACGGCACGGGCTTCCCGGCGTTCACGACGCACATCCTGATCGCGAACGTGCAGCTGTGGCATGTAGAACGAGCCAACAGAAAGCATGCCGTCTTCCGGCTTATCCGGATTAAAGGTCGGTGGCGCGGGTTGGTAATCACCAGAGCGACTGACCATAGCGGGAAGACTCATAGTCGGGTGAATATCTGAGGCTTTAACGCTGACGCCTTCCGGATTCAAAAGGTCGAAAACGGCCAGTCCACCGTTCTGCTCACGTAAACCTAAACCACGTGTATAGAGCACGTTATGAAGTAAATCCCAGTTCAGATGATCCTGTTCGGCTATATCTGAAATCTTCTGGCGAACTTCACGAACCGCATAGCCATGCAGGCTCTCGCGATCGGAGAAAATCTCACGCTTAGCTGCACCGCGTGGGGTTGATGGAATATTGCGACGGGTACGGTGAACGTCACCATACTCATCCATTTGCCAGCTGCCGTTGTCCACCTTGAACCCCAGCTCCCTCTCCAGAACGCGACAGGATTTCTGAAGCGTGTCTGCATCATTCCATATGTTCTGAGCGCGATACGTTTCGGGATGCACGCGGTTAGCGGATACGTGACAATGCACGTTATCGGTATCACGGTGAATCGCAGCTACGTACTGGTGGTCCTTCATGCCAAGCTGTTCCAGTGTGTGACGAACGGAGCGGAAGACAGAATCTTCTGACGGGTTTTCATCACTCTGCCAGGACAGAATGTAATGATAAACCGCATCCTTGCAGTGACGGTTCTGCATCGCTGTCATGTTCATTTCAGCGGCTGCGGTTTCAAGAGAGAAACAGTTGGTCTCGCACAGCACCTCACCTGAAAGCACGCGTTGAGTGCCCTCAGGTGAAAGGCTGATAATCTGCGTCTTTGACGCTGTTCCTTCGCGCTCGATATAGCTCACAAGACGATCGAAAGTTGCAGACTTCGAGGTGGAAGGTTCGGGATGAGTCGAATCAGGTGTAACCACGGCTTCATGATTTTTCTCTTCACGCTGGCTGACATAACTGACCAGTTTAACAAAGCTGGTTTTACGGTCTCGCCGCTTCGGTGGGATGATGACGTTCACTTATCACTGACCTCAGATACAGGGACGTTGTTCAGGTCCAGCGCAATAATCGCTCGTTTAATTTCAACAAGAACATCAGAGAACTGATGGCTGATTTCAGTCGTCATTTTATCGCGCATCTCGTTGTACAGATGCTTTTGCAGACCGCCTAATCGGAGCAATTCGTTCATCAGTTTCAGATCGGTACGAACCATGATTTTTCGGTTGAGAGCTGAGCGGCGTAGAAGTTCAGACGTTGAGATCCCTGCCATCAGTGCTTTCGCTTTGATGGCTTCGGCCTCAGCTTCAGTACAGCGAAGCTGGATTAAAATGTTCTTCTGACGCTTTTCACTTTTGGGCATAACTCAACCTTTGGCACGGTTTGGGGTGTCGGGGCGGAGCCCTGACCAGGCGTTTTGTCAATGCTGTCCCCGTGGGGACGGTAATGACAAAACATTTCCTGTCCGTTATTTTACAATGGTGTTCGCTTCATAGCCAGTGCGCTAGTAGAATTAGATGGCGTCAGGGGTGGTTTTTTTCTGGTGCGGCGGGTGATTTTGCGGTGAAATGGTGTTTTCAGGTTTTTCTCAGGAGTAGTAACCAATGGCAGCTCAGAAGTTTTTCACTCAGGATCAGATTGAGGCGGCACGCCAGAAGCTGTCTACCATGCCAGACCAGTCAAAAAACCGGATTTCGTCGGATGAGATGCTGGAGGCGCTGAAGTCTGAAATCCTCGCACTGGCGACCCAGAAAGGGTACAGCGTGAAGGAAATAAAGGCATGCATGGATGCAATGGAAATGAACGTTAGCGAGCGGGCAATTTCCACAGTGGTGCGCGGGGGGAAATCGCCAACTACCCGCCGGAAATCTGGAAATAAGAAGAAAGACGAAGTAGGCCAGTGAGATGATTTTAGCGGCCTGATGTGGAAACGCCGCCCGGGTTACCAGGCGGCGTTTTTGTTTATCTGTAGCTCCAGTCGGTACCAGACTACGATTCAGTTTTTTATACTGGCGTAAGGTCTGCCGGGACACACTGAGCGCCCCGGTGTTGTCATCAGGATTTCAGTGCTTTCATTTTTTCGGCAAGTGACCAGAGAAAACGGTTCGTTTTAATGTCACCATCGATGCCGTTAATCGCCCGGGTTTTTGTGCGCTGTCCTTTTGCAGTTCGTCCGGTTTGTCCGCCGCGAATGACATTTTCCTGTGTCCGCTGGTATACCGTCCAGAGGTCGTCCGCTTCATCTTCACGGCGGTTACTTCTGAGTAAAGTTTCAGGCAGCACCGGAACATGCATACCATCATAGCGATACTCCAGTGCGGTTTCCGCAAACGCACGCTGTTCGTGCTTATCAAGACGGATGAGTTTCATATCATCACGCGATGACTCGATAGCTTCAAAACGCTTAACGACTTCATAAGCCCCCTCGATAACCTGCCCCACCACGTCACCCTTATGCGGTACGCGAATTTCCCCGAACGTTTCACCGCAGACCATGCCGTTAGCACAAACGAAACGGAACTGCCCTGGGATCATCTGATAGCTGCTGCTGCCGTCGTGGCTGTTCAGTAAAATGATTTCTGACACTTCGCTGTGCGTCACCTGGTCACGGCGTCGAAGGCGCAGCATGTGTTTTGCGTGCCCCGTTCTGCCCGGATCGCGTACCCTCTGCTGACAGGCGAAGAAGGGTTCAAAACCTTCACTGCGCAGGCGCGTCAGCAGCGTAATGGTCGGTATCCACGTATAGCGGTCGCTGCGGGAGTCATGTTTGTCCTGTGAGAAAATGCTCGGCACGTGCTGGCGAAGTTCATCATCAGTCAGAGGGCGGTTTTTGCGGATCATGTTGGCGGCACGGAAAGAAGAAGCTAATCGGGTCATGTTGTATTCCTCGTTCTGTGCGGGGTCAGTAACCCCGCACTAAAATAGTTACCAGTCGTAAACGGGCAGGCCAGTTAACACATCGGATTCGCTGTCAAAGTGGATCATTGACACGTTAAGCGACGTTTTGAGCAGTGCGAGGGTTGCGCACAGTGGGTCAGAAATGCCCAACGCGCTGAGTTCACCCAGCGCATCAGCGCGCGCGTCCAGCCGGATCAGATAGCCGTTATGCATTCCGGTATTGTGTATCCACTCGTGCGAGTGCTTTTCCTCACTCTCGATCGGGTCGCTGAGGTAGGCAAGCGTCAGCGCGTCAGCCTGGCTGAGGTGGGACGTGCTGAGCATGATGTAACGGAGTACGGCGTTATTGTTGTCAGTCATATGTTTGTTGCCGCCCCTCACGGGGCGGCACTCCGTTATCAGGCTAGCGCCCGGTGAAGTTCAAGACCGCGCAGAAACTGGCCCCATTCGCTCCCGCGCATGGCGGGCACCCGGACTGACTGACGCTTCTGCGCACGGTGCGCAACGTGGCGGCTTCGCGCGCGAATTTCCGGTGCGATGTCCTGCACGGCGACGTCATCACGACAGACGCGCGGATGACGGATAGCGTTCCCGCTCTTTACATAATCCGCAGGGGGTGCAATGATGGTGACTTCAGCAATATTCATGATTAATCCTCATAGTTTTGTTGATTGCCGTGCGGCCTTTACGAGAGGCTTTGCGGCGCGGAGAGGCAGGGGAAACCCTGCCTTTTTCGTTTCTGCTGTTTCTTCTTTTCCCTCCTCAGCGCTCAGAGCGCGGTCAGTATTGCCCCACTGATAACCGTGTACCCGGTATCAAACGCATACACGGCAACTGGCCACCCATCGGCCAGATACAGCGTGACGCCTTCCGGCGGGTTACCCGGCTCGGCAACGGACTGGTAACGGGACAGCGTCTGCCAGTCCATACCTGACCAGCCGGAAAATTTGCCGTTCTCACTCACGTACAGGGTCAGATCCAAAAACTGGGTTGGCGTCAGCGGTAAATCGCTCATGATTGCCTCCGGGTGCCTGTTTACTGTTAAAGAGCCTGCCGCGGGCGGGGAGTCTGACCGGACGCAGTGCCCTCAAAACCCTCCTTCTGACGCGGCTTTTTTCTTTCCGGTCGTGCCTTTCGCGGCGAAGGGCAAAGGAGCAACGGCAGTCGAATGAACGCATGGGCGTCACCGCAGGCCGCAGCGCAAGCGAGCCCTGGCGAGTGCGAACGGGCGAGGAACGGCGAAGCGAACCCTTGCGGGCAGGCGGCGGACGGTGCTACGACCAGCCCTCCGCGTAAGGGATGAACGGCAGCGGAAAAGACAGCCGGAGGGAGGGACCACCCGCGGCGGAACGCCGTGGACCTTAGCGGCCGCCCTGCGGCCAGTGAAAGCGCCAGCCCGTGGCTGGCTGCGCGGGGTTGCGTCAGTGATGGAAACCCGTCGGCCCGAAGGGCCAGGGCAGAGACGGCTTGCCGGCTCGGTGCGCAGCATGACAGAACGGCCCGAAGGGCGACGCCCGGTGTGGCATTTGGTTTTAAGTTCTTCTGAAAGGGATTAACAGCAGGGAGAAAAGCAGGCGTCAGAAGGACAAATTAAACAGGATACCGGCCACACGAAAGGGGATGGCCGGTGCGCCAGCACCGGCTTATCCCTGCCCGTAAGGGCGTTTCCCTCCGTTTTGGCAGGACACGCCTTGGGTGCCGGGGGCGCATTGCCCCGGCGGGTTCAGAGGTCGTTTTCACGCTCATCTTCAAAATGCATTTCGGCCATACTGACCAGTGATGAAAACGGCATGCCCTCTGAGGTGATCCCCTCCTGCGCGCACAGGTGCATCAGGTTGGCCATAAGATCCTGAACGACCGTGCGCGGACATTCCCCCGGCGCGTCCAGCCCCGTCCGGCGCGCAAAGAGCCACAGCGCTTCGGCGGCGGCCACGGCGCGATCGGTATTACCAAAGATGACCATAGGAAACGGCGCATCCGTCGCTAAGGCTGCAATCTCTTTGAGCGTGTCCATCGTGCAGCCCTGCCCTGCTTCTGGTTCTTTACCGTCCTGCGCGCCGGGTTCCGGCGAAAAATTCTGTACTGAAGTCATGCTGATCCCCTGTTGGTGTGAGGTGTTTCTTTAAGGTCCCCCGTCATCGCAGATGACGGGGCGGACACTGGCAGGGTTTTAACCCTGCCTCTTTACGGGTCAGTCGGAAACTTTCCGGTTATAGACGACCTTAAAATCAATGTATTCGGGGCAGTCGCGCAGCGGCTCCAGGCGTACCACGTTTTCCGCCACGCCGTTCATGACCAGCACGCGCTCAATACCCGCAAACCAGTCCTCGCCAGCGCTCAGCGGAAACCACAGGTTGCTGTTAATGCCGCTCAGCAGCGGATCGTTGCACACGTGCACGCCCCGGCCCTGCTTTGTTTCGCTGCCGGTAATGGTCATCTCGCCGCGCAGCTGGCGAGTGGCGGAGCAACGCGCCAGCTGCGCGGCGACGTCGTCCCAGCTCCAGTCCGCGTCATCGGGCACCGGCAGTTCAACACAGCGCAGAGACTTACAGCCCGCGCGCGCGGCACGTTGAGCCAGCCCCATGACGGAGGGTTCACCAGTCGCACCGTCCGCGCCGGTCAGCCAGTGGCCGTTATGGAAAAAGGCCTCGTCGCCGTTATCCAGGCGGATAAAGCAGTATTCACCCAGCACGCGGGTGATATCGGCCTGAGAGACAGGGGCGCGGGCAGGCAGTAACGAAAGAGCAGCGGCGGTGTTCATCGTGTGTTTCTCCAGAGTGTCTGATGTAATGATGAGCGGCCAGGTCGTTCTGGCCGCCGTGAAAGAAGCGGGGGCTACCCTGCTTTTTTTACGCCCGTGCGTCGTCAGCCGCCCGGCCGGTGCCCTTTTCCAGCTCGCGTGTCAGCCACTGGCCTTCGTTCATCCAGATGGTTTCGCCATGCTCCCCGAATAGCTCCAGCGCCATATGCCCTGCTTTCGCCCAGACCTCGATCGATGAAGCCGGAAGTGCTGAAGCGTTGCCAGCCAGCGCCGTGACGACGACGGCTTTAGCCAGTTCACGAAGTTCAAAACATAAAAATTCGCGGCGAGCCAGGTCAGTCAGCTGCTGTTCGTTCAGCTCTGTCAGCGACGTAAGCCGCTCAGCCAGCGGTTTCTGGATGCCATAGCGGGTGATGTAGCTACGCAGCCAGTAGCCCGCCTCGGACTCAAAGTTAAACGCACGCCAGACCAGGCTACCCGCCGTCTCGCGCACGACCAGGCGGAAGTGACTCCCCTGATCGTCCTCAATAAACACGTTGCTGAACGCAGCCGTGATGGTTTCAGCCTGGGCGCGGGTAAACGCGCCATCGCCAAGCGCTGCAACACAGCGCAGTTCAGTGGTGGTGCCTGATTCGATCGTGGTCATGGTGTGCTCCTGTATAAAATTGGTAATCCGGCTGCCCGAAAAAGACCTTCTCTGACGCGGCTTTTATCTTTCCGGTCTGGCCTTTCGCGGCGAAGGGCAAAGGAGCAACGGCAGACGACTGAAGTACGGGCGTCACCGCAGGCCGCAGCGCAAGCGAGCCCTGGCGAGTGCGAACGGGCGAGGAACGGCGAAGCGTACCCGTACGGGAAGGCGGCGGACGGTGCTACGAAAAGCCCTCCGCGGAAGGACACGGCCGGATGCCGTAAAAGCCGTCAGAGACCGCCAGGGCGGTCGTCCCTGAAGCCCCGGAGGGGCGGTGAACGCACCGGCGCAAGCCGGTTGCAGGGGTTGACCTGGCAGTTAGCCATCAGACCCTAGCCGGCAGGCCCGGACCCCGGAGGGATCCGGCGGAGCTTACCGGGCAGGGGCCGGATAGCGGAGTGGGGCTCGACGACCCGGCACCGCCGGGGAGCCGAAGGGGGCCAGAAGGGGTTGGGGTTGGGGTTGCCCCTTGCCACTTACCCGCAGAGTAAGAATGACGCAACAGAACGGACCGTAAGGGATATAAAAGGGATGTTCACGTCAGAAGGGAATGATGGCCGGTGCGTCAGCACCGGCTATTACTTTCATCCCGTCAGTTTGTTTGGTACCAGCCAGCGGTTCAGGTCATTCTGTACAGGGCTCATGCAAAGCGCGCGCTGATGAATTTCGCCCGCCACCTCGCAGGCGGCCTCATCAGCGTAGAGTTGCAGGGTTTCCAGTCCCGCCAGTGAGGGAAACCGTCGCGCCCAGGCGGCAATCATGTTTTTCAAATCGTATTCCGGCACGTCGTCACACCAGGCGCTGAACCAGCCGCGCAGCGTCTCAGGCGTCCTAAACGCCAGCTCAAGCTCTGCCTGCCGGATAGTGCACTCAACCCGCTGCTGTTCGTGGTCGGCGGCCTGCAGTGAACGACGCGCGGAGCGGGTCAGCCTCTTGTTGAGCATATGCCCGGCGCGCTCCGTGTGCCGGAAAACGGCTTCCGGGAATAGCGTCCCGGCCAGCTCGCCCGGCAGCGGCAGCGGGCATACCTCCCCCGCCGTGCTGAGCAGGATATCGAGGGCATTTTCCCACTCGGGCAGCGGCGCACGTTTACTACGCGGGCGGTAATAAATGCCGTGGATCCGGTTAAGGGTTTTCACGCTGATACGGCTGCTGCCGCTCAGCTGCTTCATAAACGCCGCCGTAAACGGATAACGGGCCAGTCGGGCACCGGTCTGCTGCGCCCGTTCGACGGCAATAATGGCCTGCAGGGCGGCCTGACGTTCAGGAAGAAGGGTTACCAGCGCCATTGAGTTCGGGATCATGCCGCGTGCCCTCCCATGCGCAACGCGGCGATAAGCTCACCGGCACCGGTAAAACCCGCGCGCGTGTACTCCGTGATTTTCAAAAGCTTTGCCCGCAGCCCGTCAGGATCAAACTGATAGCTGACGGACAGGCGCTCGCGCGACTGAGTGCGCGCATCGTCAATGAAGGCGCACCACAGAGGGGAGCCGGATGACGGACTTACCAGCTCGATGGCCAGCCCATCCACGTCGGGGCGGGTCAGCCGCAGATGTACCGGAAACGCCCCGCCCCACTCGCCGCGCATTTCGCAATCCGTGCGCCAGCTGCCGGGCAGTTCCAGGGCGTTGAGTACCGCCCCGCTCATACGCTGGCGGAAGGTTTCGCCCCGATCGCGGTAGGCTTCAAAATCGCAGCCGGTGAAGGTCTGCAGCGTGTTAAGGGTAAATTTTTCTTCTCTGGTCATGCTGTTCTGCGCTCTGTCGTGAGGGTCTGAAGTGTGCGCCCTGCGGTTCTGGCCGGGGCGGTTTCCGGCAGGGCCATGCCCTGCCGGTTGTTGCCGGTGTTACTCCGGCTTGTAGGCCACCAGGCACATCACGCTGATGCGTGTCCCGGTAAACATCCCCTCATGAGGTCCGGTCCAGCTGCAGTCCCATCCCGGCAACAGGTCTTTACGGTCGCTGCCCGCAGGCAGAATGGCCCCCAGACGCCCGCCCGCCTTCACCAGCTCCGCCGCCGCGTTAAGATGCGCAACGGCGCGCCCTTCGCTGTACGGCGGATTCATCACAACCACGTCATAACGGCTGGCGGTGTCCTGCGCCCACTGCAGAAAATCGGCTTCGATCACGTTATGCCCTTTCGCTTCCAGCACGCGGCAGCGCAGCGCGGAGACTTCCACACAGGTGGTCTGCGCCTTTGGCATCAGGTCGGCAAGGCCGCCCATGCCCGCGCTTGGCTCCAGGCAGGTATCCCCGCCCTGAATGGCCAGCTCATCGAGCAACCGCGCAGCCAGCGGGGCTGCTGTCGGGTAATACTGGTGCGATTTAACGTCAGGAAGCGCGCCGCTTAACTGGATGTCCTGAATAGCGGTTGTCGGGTCATAGTCAAATTCAAACCAGCTGAAGGCGTTTTTAGTCATTTTCACCCCGCCCAGGCCGAGGAGGACGGTTTCCGCCTGCTCACGTGCGGCATTATTCGCGTCAGAGCCCTTAAAGCGGCGGTTAAACGGATTTGTCGTGACCGGTTCGCGCGGTTCGTCCCAGCGGTTACGCTGTAGCGGGGTGGTTCGCTCGATCTCCATCTCGCCCAGCTCGCTCAGAACGGAAAACGGCAGCAGGTTAGTGCACAGATCAAAGGCTTTATGCTTCGTGCGCGGCTTCTGGCGGTGCTCAGCGGGAATAGCCGCCGGATACAAAAAGGCCAGAATGTCATTCAGCCGCCAGGCCATATCAGGATGAATTTCAAGGTGTGCAGTCCCCTTCAGGAACGCTTTTACGCGCAGCGCGCCGCCGTCCAGCGCCAGCCATTCCCCGGAGCGCTCACGGGCAATTTTCAGGATCTTATCCGTGGTGCGGTAGCTGGTCGGGTCGCGGCCCATGAATCTGGCGACAACCTGACGCAGGTCGTCAATGTAGCCGGTGCGTTCATAGTTGTTGCCGCCCCACTCATCATAAACGCGGTCTAAAATCATGCGTTTGCCGAACCCTTCCGGGCGGTTTGTGACGTGTTCGCGGGACAGATTGCGGAAAATCCCGTCAACGCGCTCAGCAAAAAATTTCTCACGTGAAAACAGCAGTTCTGTGAGCGTCACGCGTACGGTGTTTTCATCAAAGTCAGGCGCTTTCATCTCGCGGATCTGCTCGTTCCACTCGTTGCGGCGTTCGTTGGGCATGTACTCGTAAACGTCAGTCATGTTCAGCGCGGTCTGCCAGAATTCTGCATTCAGTGACGCCACAGCGCCCGGCAGGTCAAACAGCGTTCTCACCGGCGGCACGTTAAAACCACGGCCGTTGCTCAGATTGCCCCGGAGAAAATGCGACACGGCCTGGTCATTTTCGCCGCTGCGAAGGGTGGCTGAAATCTCATTCAGCTTTGCGCGCGTGAGGGCGTAACGGCCCAGCAGGCCATCAATCATGTCGGCCTCAACGGGCGCAAAAAAGTTGTCACTGATGACCTCTCCGGCCGGGGTGATTGTCGCGCGCGCGGTGTTTTCAGGGGTGGCGGTGGCGTGTGTGTTTTGCATGGCATAGCTCCTTAAGTCCGGCTGAATAATTGCAGCGGTGCTGCGGACCCGAAAAAGACCTTCTCTGACGCGGCTTTTATCTTTCCGGTCTGGCCTTTCGCGGCGAAGGGCAAAGGAGCAACGACGAAGAGAGGGCATAAAGGGGCGACGACAAAAAGTTTTTGCGGCCCTTTTGCAGAAAGTTTTTGGCGGCGTGCACTTCACCCCTTTTTGCACGAACCGGCGGTGCTACGACCAGCCCTCCGCGAAGGGCACGGCCGGATGCCGTAAAAGCCGTCAGAGACCGCAAGAGCGGTCGCCCCTGAAGCCCCGGAGGGGCGGTGAACGCACCGGCGCAAGCCGGTTGCAGGGGTTGACCTGGTAGTCAGCCATCAGACCCTAGCCGGCAGGCCCGGACCCCGGAGGGATCCGGCGGAGCTTACCGGGCAGGGGCCGGATAGCGGAGTGGGGCTCGACGACCCGGCACCGCCGGGGAGCCGAAGGGGGCCAGAGGTTTTGCGGGTGTAGCCCTGCGGCAGCTGCCCGACAGAAACAGAAAAAATCAGGGGGAAAGATTCAGAAAGCAGAAAAAAACGGGAGGATAAACGTCAGGGAGGGTCACCAGGAATTCGAAGGGATTGTCAGAAAAGTTTTTCTGTGTCAGCACTAACCGGGGATTAACGCTCCCTTCGATTGTGGGTGACTTTAAGTATTATGATAAATATCAGGCACATTACTGTTGAAATACAGGCAAAACTTAACGCCATATATGATGTTTCGGTCACGGCCTCAAAGGCGCCGGTTTCTACTTTTTCTGGGGCCCGGGAGCAGAGATAATAGCCATATCCTGCTAAGGCCAGACCAGCAACAGGAATGATTTTTCTGAGAGATATAGCTTTGTCAGCGGGCTTAGTGGCCTTTTTCCTGCATAACAAGGCAACGATCAGGCTGAACGCATAGCCGGCCCAGAATTGAAGAGTGCTGATTGATCCACTGGGCATCAGCGAACAAATCGCCACGTACAATCCGCTCAGTACGGTAGCCAAAACCCAAAGGCGCATATTTTCTCCGCTGAAAATGGATAACTTTACTGGGTAAATTTATTACCAAAAATCAGAAAGTTAAGTATGTAAATGCTGGCATATACTTTTGTATATTCAACGCTATAACTTTCCAGGTATGAGCATTTCGGCCTTCACATCGGCGCCAATTTTGCGCATTTCTTCCAGCACGCGGGCATATTCATCCTGTGATAGCGCAAGCTGCGCGGCCAGGTAGAACGCGGCGGGAATTGACATGGTGCGTGCAGGATTGATGCCAGTGTATTTGCGCCACTGATTTCCGTCTTTAACGCCGGAGAGCGCAGCCATCTGGCCATTCGTGCAGCCGAGCTGCTTCATCAGCAGCTCAAGCGAACCGGCAGAAGGGGGCGTGAAACTGGTTATTTTGTGCATGATTGAAGCGGGAGAGGTTTACCTCTCCCGTCAGTAATTAAGAGATGTATTTGATGATCAGGGCGGTCGCCGTTGCCACGGCACCCACCAGTCCGCTCGCCACCGCCAGCGGATACCACAGCGTTTCACGGTTAAACTTGTTCGCCTCAGCGTTCAGTTTCTGCGTTTCCGCCATGAGTTTTGCGATTTCAGCATTCGTTTTCAGTGCGTTAAGTTCATTCATATCAGTTGCAGACATCGGTCTCTTCCTTTACGGGGCCGGGACTCAGCCATTCTGAATCCCACGCAGTTATTATACTCCTGCACCGCCTGTTAAACCAGGTCCGTAGTTTATTATTTAATCGCTGGCAGCCAAAAACTGCTATCTGTCGGTTTTCATCTTTTGCGTATTCTAAGGCCAAAACTATCGACCCGGATCAACGGCCGGATGTTTCAGAGAGGCTTCCCTGCCCCTCTCTAATCAGCTATCGAGTGCTTTTCTGACCTGTGCGAGAGCCGCTGTTTCTGTCGGATACAGCCGGGCAGCCGCCCCCTCTCCGCCCTCGGTATCAGCCAGTCGCAAAAACTCGGCCGCTAGCCGGAGCGCTTTAGCCAGCGCGGCGGCCGGGACCGACGCGAGACGGGCCTGTTCCTGCTCAGCCCGCAGGTTTTCAGCCATTGCCTGAATGGTGGACATACCCACGCCGTAATAAAGAACATCATCGAGATGGGGGCCGCCTGGAAAACGGAAAATATCCAACGTAAAGCTTGTTTTTTAAGCAGTCATGTCAGGCAACTTTGAGCGATCAGCAGACGTTCGTAACTGAGTCACCAGCGATGTTGCTAACAATGCCGTGTGACAATTAACTGGGAACAGTTCATTCCCTATAACTCAGGACGTCTCCAGAAACCGATATGCAGCATGCCGTACCATGGGCTGGCAACCCAAGAAAAGTCTTAATGATGTTAAATTAATGTTTATTTTTCCTAAGTGGTAACTTTACACTGTAATTTTATATTTACATCACATGAATCAAATCACTGAATTTATTGACCTTTAAACCCCATCACTCAAAAATATTTACAAAGTGGACAGTAACGTAACGTTACCATGATAATGCACACCAACTGTAAGGGATTAAATCATGCTTAAAGTTCATTCATCATGTGTGTTCACTCAGAAAGCTATAAGTGAAATTTTTAAGGATTATATCGGGAAACTGAAAGCAAAATTTATCGTTCTCGACTCTGCCGCGTTCAATTCTGTAGGAGAGATGTTCCATCTCGCAAATTTTTATTCAATGTATAACAGGGACTGTAAAGTTGCAGTTATTCTGAATGACCGGTTTATCACTGCAGACCGCCACAAGTTGCACTGTGGCGTTCATGTAACCGATCCGCTGACAAGATGGTCATATGTTATAAAGAATATTTTAAACAATGAAGGTAGTCTTGATACCACCCTTAAATGCCTTGCGAAATACTCCGGTGAGGTTCAGCTTTCACGTCGTATTGAATCCGTGATGGACCTTATATCCCGGGGGCACTCTGTGGATAACATCGCCCAGATACTGAATGTATCCCCAAAGACAGTATATTCCTGCATTTCTAAGTTGAAAGAAATTTTCCATCAGCCAAATATTAATTATCTTTATTGTTTCTTAAATCGCTGTTTGCTCTAGTTATTAACTTTAGTAACCCCCGGATATGTGCCGCTCTGATTTAACAAAACAACCGGGAACTACAAGTTAATTCCCACACCAGGTTATCAACCAACTACAATACGAAAAATCATGAAAATAAAAAAATTTAAATTAAGCCTCCTTGTTATTTCTTTACTGGCAGCGCGTGGTGCCATCTCTTCCGCGACGTTCGCCGGAGACACAAACCAGTCCAGCACCAGCGATCCTGTCATGACTATTACGGGTGACATGTTTGTTGGCAACACCGTTGCCGGTGATATTCATAGTCCCAGTGGTACGTTGCTCCTGAACGGAGGGACCAAAGTCAACGTCAGTATCGGTGCTACCATCGGGCGACTGCCGGGTACCGCCGGGCGTATTGACATCACCGGGGCGGGCACAGAACTGAATGTCAGCCGTGCTCTGTATGTGGGTAATCAGGGGTCAGGCACGCTTAATATCACTGATGGTGCAAAGGTTATCAGTCATTCCTGGGGGGGGAACTCCGGCTACATTGGCACCCGTGCGGGCACCCTGGGCATGGCAAACGTATCAGGAGCCGGGAGTAGCTGGATAACAGACGGTACGCTCGATGTTGGTACGGAAGGCGAAGGCTTGCTGACGATTTCAGACGGGGCAGTTGTGGATGTCGGACAGTCCTTATGGCTTGGCCGCAACGCGGGCAGCAAAGGTACCCTGTTGGTCACCGACGGCGGTATTCTGAATATTGGTGCAAACTTTCTTGTTGGAATAAACGGCGACGGCTCGGCAGAGATCAGCAACGGCGGTAAGGTTAACGCCAGGGTGGCGAATATCGGAGAATCGCAGGAAGGCAGCGAGCTGCTTGTTACGGGAACTGGATCCGAGCTTAATACAGGAGAATACCTGAACGTTGGCCAGCAGAACGGAACCGCCGGTATGGTTGTTGCCGGCGGCGCCAGGGTAACCACCTCGCTTGACGGCACGACGCCCGGGTCAACAAACGGGCTTGATATCGGGTTTAAGGTGGGCGACTCGGGTACCGTGCTCGTCACGGGTAAGAACTCCGTTATCAACACGTTCGGCAGAACGGGACTGAGTGATCCTAACAGCACCAATTCATCATCAATTGGGAAAGACGGTTCAGGCGCGCTTACGCTTCAGAACGGAGGAACACTTGATACCTACAACGTGTGGCTTGCGGGTAGTGCCGGTTCCTCCGGGATATTGAATATTGGCGCAGCAAGGGGCGATGCCTCCGCCGCCGCCGGCAATCTGATCACGGATGATAACGGTGCGGTTATCGTCGGGCTGGGTACGGCTGAAATTAACTTTAATCATACTGACGCGGATTACATTTTCAATTCTGCTATCACCGGAGGAAGCTCGTTATTGACCGTGAACGTCGATTCCGGCACAACGATCCTCACCGGCAAAAACTCCTACACGGGCACTACCAGCATCAGCGGCGGGGAATTGCGTGCCGGTGCGGAAAACACCTTCAGCAGCCGCTCGGATTTCAGCGTAAAAAAAGACGCTATCATGGCGCTCAGTGACTATAACCAGACGGTACAGAGTCTGGCCAACGCAGGGGTTGTGTCACTCGGCAACACATCTTCCGGAGCAGTGCTGACCGTAAGTGAAAATTACTCAGGTGAGAATGGCGTGATGGTCTTTAACTCCGTGCTGGGTGGGGATGATTCCGCTACCGACCGCCTGGTTGTACAAGGCGATACCAGTGGTACCACGCGCGTTGCGGTTAATAATCTGGGCGGCAGTGGCAGCAAGACCGTAAACGGGATTGAGTTGATCACTGTCGGGGGAAATTCTGCCGGTGACTTTACACAAGACGGGCGAATTGTTGCCGGTGCCTATGACTATCATCTGACACGGGGCGAAGGTGAAAATGCCGGAAACTGGTATCTGAATAATCAGGAAATTGACCCTGGTCCTGGTCCTGGTCCTGGTCCTGGTCCTGGTCCTGGTCCTGGTCCTGGTCCTGGTCCTGGTCCTGAGCCGATGGTGCTGCGTCCTGAAGCGGGCGCATATGCCGCGAACTTTGCCGCAGCGGCAAACTTATTCGAAACGACGCTTGATGACCGCATGGGTGAAACGGCGTATACGGATGCCGTTACCGGTGAGCGCCGCCTGACAAGCCTGTGGATGAAGAATACCGGTGGTCATACACGCTCACGCGACGTCAGCGGTCAGCTGAAAACGCAGGCCAACCGCGTTTCCGTGATGCTCGGTGGCGACCTTGCGGCAGGCGGCTCATCACGTGGCGATACCTGGCGCCTTGGCGCGCTGGCCGGTTATGGCAACAGCCACGGTAAAACCCGGTCGGGTATTACTGGTGCAAATGCAAAAGGCGACGTTAACGGCTACACGGCAGGCCTCTACGGCACCTGGTTTGCAGACGGCAGCAGCGAGCGCGGGCTGTATGTGGATACCGTTGTGCAGTACAGCTGGTTTGACAATACGGTCAAAGGAGACGACCTGCAGGGAGAGAAGTACCGATCGGATGGCATCAGCACCGCGCTTGAAACCGGCTACGTGTTACCGGTGGGCGGCGAAATTAACAGCCGGTGGTTTATTGAGCCCAAAGCCAGCCTTGGGTGGTCCGGCGTGAAGGCTGGTGAGCACCGGGAAGCCAATGGCACCCGCGTGAAGGGGACGGGTGATAACAATCTTTCCTCGAGCGTCGGGGTGAAAACCTTTATGAAAGGTTACAGTAAGCAGGATGCCGGAAAAGGCCGGTTCTTCAAACCCTTCGCTGAAGTTAACTGGATCCACAATACGGAAAGCTATGGAGTGGATATGGATGGCGTGAACGTCAGTCAGGCCGGAACACGTAATGCCGGTGAAGTGAAGCTGGGGGTTGAAGGCCGACTGACGCCGCAGCTGAACCTGACCGGCTATGTTGGACGCCGGTTTGGCAGCAATGATTATGCCGACACCAGCGCCGTACTGGGCGTTAAGTACACCTTCCGTTAATCCCCCGTCCGGGCGGGCCTGCTGCATCAGCAACGCCCGGCCGGACTTTATACGTGATCGCGCTCACTTCGCCAGCCTTAAAACAACGCGATAACTCACTGCTGCCGGCCAGATTTTGTTCCGGGTTGTCATCCCCCCTTGTCCGGTCTGTAATCACTCTCATGCTGCCTGGGTTCCTGCATTTATGTGAGTGGCATCACATTTCACTATTATGATCCGGTATTATTAAATCAAGTTTTGTTTTTTTTATTTCCTGTATTGAAGTCAATAAAACTCAATTGAGCAGTATTTAAGTGCCGTTTAGTAAAATCGATGATGGCAGCATCCTGTTTCTGCAAGAAGTGCAACTGCCTTCTGAACAGGGTCAGTTATCATCGCGATGCTTCGGCGTGAAGGGAGGTTGTCATGATTCAAGCGTGCCCCCGCTCTGCTTCTTATCTTAAGATGACGGAGTTTATGATGTGACTTCCTTCAGGATCCTCTTTAGCTCATGGTTAGCGGCCCTCATTTATCTGATGTAAAGGGCTCGACATATTCAGCTTTCCGGGTCGGGCCACAGGAACGTGAAAAGTGACTAACCGAAAATGGACTTTATAGCCGAAGATATTCCGTTTATTTTTTTGTCTTTTAATGAAAAAAAAACCTAAAAACCTAAAAACATCTAAACTAGAAAAAACACCGTACTTTCTGGGGCCCGCCCTGAAATTTCAGATACAAAAAAAATATCGACCTTACTATAGCTTTCATTTAGTCAGTGTTTTTTTATTTTTAACCTGATTTTTATTATTTTATCCATCCTTTAACTCCAGGTACGACTGCCAATGAAAAACACATTAAGAGTCAGCCGGATCCACCTGCTTGTTCTGACCGCCCTCAGCTCTGCTGCCTATGGAAACGCAACGTTTGATGGTGATGTTAACCAGGTGAGCAGCAATTCCCCTTCGCCGGCTTATACTGGCAACATTATTGTCGGGAATACCGTGAGCGGTGGGTCCCCCCTGAATCCGGCAGGAACATTAGTGGTTGACGGTGCTTCTCAGGTTTCCGGCAATCAGGGTCTTTATATTGGTAACCTTCAGAACAGTAGCGGCCGCGCCACTGTAACCGGGGCAGGCTCATCATTGAACATGGCCCGTAATATCATTCTCGGCAGTGGCGCCGGCGCTTATGGTGAACTTGATATTCTGGACGGTGGTCTGGTTGGCGCAGCCTCGTTCAGTTCTGCCGCCGCGAGGATAGGCGCGGCGACGGGATCGGTCGGCATTGTTAACGTGTCGGGAACGGGTTCCGTCTGGAACAGTCAGGGCACCACGGTAATCGGCAGCAGTGGCGAAGGAACGGTTAATATCGGCCCGGGAGGGGCCGTTAACGCACTGACCCTGAGGATCGGTGACGGAACGGGCTCCGATGGCGTCGTCAATGTCAATGGCGGAACTCTTAATGTGAACGGCTCCCGCTCCATCGGCTATGCCCTTGTAGGTAACAACGGAACCGGTACGGTCAACGTAACCAACGGGGGCATTCTGACCAACAGCTATACCATCATCGGAGGGGCGGCGGGTGACGGTACCCTTTTCATTTCGGGTGCCGGCTCACTTTTCAGCAGCAATCAGAACATCCAGGCCGGGATCGGGGCAGCAGGAACCGGCCGGATTATCGTGGAAGACGGTGGCACGCTGAATACCGCGCTGAGCGGCACGCCTTCGAACGGTGAATCTCTGGTATTGGGTAACGTCTCCGGCGGAACGGGTACTGCGCTTGTAACAGGGAATAACTCCCTCATCAACGCTACTCGGGGGACAACCGTTATTGGTCGGGCAGGCGCAGGGAGTCTGACGCTGCAGGATGGTGGGGTGCTCAACACGGATGCCCTATCCATTGCCTCACAGACGACGTCCAGCGGGGTGCTTAACATTGGCGCCGCGGCCGGTACGCCCGCAACTGCTGCAGGCACTCTGTCGCAGGGGGCTGTGGTGACCTTTGGTGATGGAAACGGCACTGTTAACTTCAACCATACGGATACCGGGTATGTCTTCGCCAACCTCATTCAGGGAACCGGAGACGTTGAGGTCAGCAACGGAACGACCATTCTGACGGCCGCGAATACCTGGGAAGGAAATACCGAGGTAAATGGCGGAGCCCTTGTGGCAGGAGGCGAAAATACGCTCAGCCCGAATGCTGACTACACCATTTCTGATGACGCAGCACTTGAACTGACCGGCTTCAGCCAGACAACCGGCAGCGTGACAAATGGCGGGGTGATTAACCTCAGGGGCAGTTCCCCGGGAACCGTGCTGACGATTAACGGCGATTATACCGGCAACAGCGGGCTTCTTGAGCTGAATACGGTTCTGGGTGATGACGCCTCGCCCACCGACCGCCTTGTCGTCACCGGAAATACCGCCGGTAACACGAACGTAACCTTTGACAATCTCGGTGGCTCGGGCGCACAGACGCTTAATGGCATCGAAATCGTCAGCGTGGGGGGCATCTCTGACGGCATCTTCAGCCAGTCAGGACGTCTTGTTGCCGGTGCTTATGACTACCGCCTCGTTCGGGGTGCGGGAGGTAACAGCGGCAACTGGTATCTGAGCAGCTCGGTGGAAGATACGGGCGGTGGCGGTGGCGGCGATAGTGGTGGTGGTGGCGGTGGCGGTGGCGGCGATAGTGGTGGCGGTGGCGGTGGTGGCGGTGGCGGCGATAGTGGCGGTGGCGGTGGCGGTGGCGGTGGCGGCGATAGTGGCGGTGGCGGCGGTGAAGTCGTCAATCCGGGTATAACTCCTGCCGTGCCGGTTATCCGTGCTGAGGCCGGTGCATACGGCGCAAACTTCGCTTCGGCCAGCACCATGTTTAATTCGACGTTGTCCGACAGGCTGGGCGAAACGGAGTACACGGATGCCATCACCGGGGAGCAGAAGCTGACAAGTCTCTGGATGAAAAATACCGGTGGCCACACCCGCAGTGACGATGATTCTGGCCAACTGCATACCCAGACTAACCGGTACGTGCTGATGCTGGGTGGTGACCTGGCGACGGGTGAATCCAGTGGAGGCAGCGCATGGCGGCTGGGTGCCCTCGGAGGTTATGGGCACAGCAGGAGTAATACCCACTCCAACGAGACCGGTTACCGGGCAACGGGTGAAGTTGACGGATACACTGCTGGACTTTACGGCACGTGGTATGCAGAAGGCACGGATGAGAAAGGTCTTTATCTGGACAGCGTTCTTCAGTACAGCTGGTTTGATAACAATGTGACCGGTGAAGGGCTTCCCGAAGAGTCATATCGTTCAAACGGACTGTCTGCGGCCGTTGAGAGCGGTTATGTCTGGCAGGTACTCCAGCGTGAACGCCTGGGATGGTACGTTCAGCCTAAACTTCGCGTGGGTTGGTCAGGTATCAAAAACGATGAGCACCGGGAGGATAACGGCACCCTCATCAGCTCCTCAGGCAATGACAACGTCAGTACTTCACTTGGGGTGAAGACATTCCTGAAGGGTCACAGCGCAATTGATGAAGGTAAGGAGCGGGACTTCAAGCCATTCATTGAGGCCAACTGGATCCACAACACTGAAAAATACGGTGTGAACATGAACGACGTATCCATTGCCCAGACCGGCACCCGTAACATTGGCGAATTGAAGACTGGTGTTGAGGGCCGTATCACCCCACAGCTGAACGTAACGGGTGCCATTGGCCAGCAGATTGGGGGCGATGGCTACTCCGACACACAGGCTATGCTTGGCGTTAAGTACAGTTTCTGAAAACACACCGGGTATTACGGCTCAGTACCCGGTTTCACTTCATAAGCTTGCTGTCTGATTTCCACTCTAAGTTGCCTGTTATATACATATAAATCAGGATTCATCCAGAATATTTTCCTCTGTCCAAGCTGGTCTGTAATTAAAGCGCGTTTTTATATCATTCCAGCCTGCCAGGAAGGACATACCAGCACAGTAAATGGGGTCAGTTTGGATATCGAAAATTATTGTACGTTAAGGTGGGTTTTTTGTACCTCTGAGCGGTGGTAGAGCTTGACCACTTTGACAGGCAGCTTTGAGCGAGGAGCGAATGCCGCAGAACCATAATATAGCTGTCGACTAAATCTCTGACCGAACCGAAAAGACTGCATTCAAAACCAGGCCATCATCAATGGCTGAGGCTGCTTCATAAATTGCTTGGGTTGCTGACTCAATTGAATCCTCTCTCCCGGCGCAAGCGAGAGCTGATACTCAAATGCAAAGCTTGAGGATTTAATTCCTTCTCTTCGTTCTGACTATCATGCAGGTTAAAATATTCTTCATCTAACTGTGCGGCCAGCCATTCCAGTTTTGAAACCTGCTCGATCGATAGCTTATATCCTGATAGTAGTTGCCTGAGTGATTCGTCCACTACAGGCAGGTCTACCGGACAGATTTGAAAAGCGAGTTCACACGCCATTCTGATTGCACTTCTTCGTTTTTCTTAACTCACTACCTTCATTTTTTGTGCCAGGTGTTTCTCTGATATTTCTAAACGCTTCATTCTTTCCCTCTGGTATCGGCTTTCATACGTAATGCCAGGCATGTGACCTGCTCTCCATAAATGAATATATCGTAATGTAAGCAACGTCCGCTCCTGGCACAAAGCGGCCCGTCATACCTGCTTAAGACGCAGGCCTAGCGTAGGATAGTTTCCGTTTTCCAAGCGGCCCCCAGAGAGTGAAATATGGAAAATTAATTAATCGTGAAAAAGTGCAATTTCTGCACTTTTATTGAGATAATGGAATAAAGTTGATGGGTAAGGAGAAAGTATATGGCAGGTTGGCAACTGAGGCTCTGGCGCCGGGGCCTGCTCTGGAGCCGCGACAGGGCTGCCGAAGAGCTCGGGGTAAGCCTTCGCACGTACAAAGACTACGAGAATGCAGAACGCGTGAAGCGGGCGATTGCGCTGGCCACGGTGACGCTCACGCTGAGCAACATGCTGCCGGCACTGCAGTCTGAGCATGTCAGCAAGGCTCACATGGTGGATCTGCTGCAAAAAATGACGGCTGACGCGACCGGAAAATAAAAAAACACAGCCCTTCAGGTACCTGCCCCCAATTTCAGGGGGTCCGGCTTTCCTCCTCTTGCCATAAAATCCGCTCTCACCGATACTGTATATATAAACAGTGTTATTGGAGGGGGATTTTTATGCAGTCAGTTCAGTCAAAACGGCAAAGCTCACATCAGTTAATGTCGGGTGGCAGGTCATGAAGACGTTCATCCATTCTGAAGGCCTGACCCTGCTCTGGCCACCGGTGTTCATGCCGCAGGTGAAAGTCCCCCTCTTTGCTGAACCCTGCGCGGCTGGCTTCCCCTCCCCTGCCCAGGATTACGTCGAAAAGGAGCTCGACCTTAACGAACTGTGCATTCGCCGGCGGGCATCAACGTTCTTCGTTCGTGCAAGCGGCAGCAGCATGGAGGACCTCGGATTGTTTGACGGCGACGTCATGGTGGTCGATCGCGCTGAGGAGGCCTCACATGGGGATATCGTCATCGCTGAGGTGAACGGGGAGTTTACGGTCAAGCGCCTGCAGCTGCAGCCCCGCCTGGCCCTGCTGCCCATGAATAAGGCATACGAAACGATTTATCCTGAGGAGCTGCAGCTGCTCGGCGTCGTCACCTGGTTCTTTAACAGCACGCGCGCGCGCCGGAGGTAATCATGGCCATGTTCGGACTGGCTGACGTGAACTCGTTTTACGCCAGCTGTGAGGCACTTTTCCGCCCTGACCTCCGCGGTAAGCCGGTGATCGTTTTGTCCAACAATGACGGGTGCGTCATTGCACGCTCAGCCGGCGCAAAAAAGCTTGGAATTAAAATGGGGGCCCCCTGGTTCCAGATAAAAAGCCAGGAGTACGCAGAACGCGTGAATGTGTTCAGTTCAAATTACGCGCTTTAGTAAGTTACGTGGAATGCAACATTGATTGAGTAAACTTTGAACAGCAAAGCTGTTGTCAGAGGAGAATGCAATGCTGATTCCACCGAGTGAACACGTTCTGTTGCTGGCAGAGCGCTGGCTGCAACTGTTATCCGATCTGGGGCGGGCGCAGGCCACGCTAACAGCCTACCGCAATGCCCTCCGTCATTACTTTGCGTTCTGCAGCCAGAACGGAATTAAACCTGAAAAGGCGCGGTTTGAAGACCTGGCTGCCTATATTAGTCCTCAGTTACCCGGGATGCCTTTTTCCGCGGCCAGCGCCACGCTCCAGCTTCGCCTGTCGGCGATCCGCCTCTGGTATGACTTTCTCATGTACCTGGATCTTTGCACGGTCAATCCGCTGCCCCGATCCGGCACGCCCGGCATGCTGAGTTCCGGCCGGGGACTGGTTCCCCGCGTTGTAAAGCTGCCGCGCATTCCTGACGATGCGCAGTGGCAGTGTTTTCTTTATCATGCCGCCGCTTCCCCACTGCGTGACCGCCTGATGCTGGCATTAACCTATTACGGCGCGCTGCGTCGGTCTGAAATTACCTCGCTAAGTATTGACGACTTCGACTTTGCTCACCGGCTCATCCGCATCCGGGCAGAAACCACCAAGAGCCGGCGTGAACGAATTGTCTGTTACAGCCCGGCAGTAGTGCCAGTGCTGGCCGCGCACCTTATGCAGATGAAGCGGACCGGAATCGTAAGAGGTGCCCTGTTCCGTTCTGAGTCCGATCGTAATCAGGGCGGGCCGCTTTCATTCTGGACCTGGAGCAAAACGGTACGGAAATGGGCGCTTGAGTCTGGGATGCCGGACATCTCAACCCATACCTTCCGGCACCTGCGACTCACACACCTTGCCCGCGCGGGCTGGAAGTTGCACGAACTTGCCACCTATGCAGGACACCGCGACCTGACCACAACACAGATTTATATTCATCTTTCTGGCAGGGACCTGGCTGCCCGGATGGCTGGCGCGATTGAAACGGCAGATATCAGGATGGCGAACCTCATTTTCAGAACAGAGAAATAACATGAGCCCACACACACCGATTGAAAACAGCCGGCATCCGTTCGACATGACTGAATACCGGCTTGAGGCGTCACTGACCCTCGCTGAACGGACGGCACTGAGCAGCGCTCACAGCCGGTCCCGTATGCTGCGAACGAAGCCGGTGCCGGACCTCATCAGGCCGCTGATGGACATTGCCGCCGGAAGCGGATGCGGCAGCAAAATCACGGGGCTGGTGATAGCCGGATTGCTGCGCGAAATGCATGCAGACGGCATGCCCTGCTGGTGCTGGCCGCAGGAACGCTGGCTGACGCTGTGCCGGGAAGTCAGGGAGGGCCGTCCGTTAATGGCCGCTTTTGCCTGGCATCTGGCTGATTTGCATGACCCGCTCAGCCTGCCTGATATACGTAAACCCGCGCTCTATGCTTCTGCCATCTTCGGCCAGGCTTTTTATCACCAGGAGCTGGACCGGCTGACTGATACGCTGACGTCGCTGGGTTATGCCCCGACCAGCCAGAAAAATCATGTCTCGGGTATACTGGCAACACTGATGATCATGAACAGGGATCCCCGGCTTGAAACGTTTACGCCTGAACTCCTCTGGCGCGCCCAGAGCGGGACAGACAAGGGAATATCCCGTTACGTCGGCCGCGTTTCACATGCACTTGCCGCACTGGGGATTATCAGCGCCCCGGTGAGGATGCGAAACTATAAAAAATGGTACGAAAAGCCGGTCGAAGGCGTCGATCCGGCCTGGGTGCACTGGTGCCGGCGCTGGCGGGAAACGTCGGTGCTCAGGCCGCGCACCCGTGAAAGCCAGTACAGCTTTATTCTGCGCTGCGGCCTCTGGCTGAAAAAGGAGCATCCGGAGGTTCGGGAACCGGCAGACTGGACAATGGAAACCTGCGCCAGCTTCATTGCGGCGGTAGGCCGGATGAACGTGGATGAGCTTCAGCTGGGCACGGAAAGGGGCACCCGCAAATCGGTGCGCTCCGGCGAGCCCATGATGCCGCATTCCAGGGCGCATTTTATCTATTCTCTGCGCCGTTTTATGATTGATTACGAAAACTGGGGCTGGGGGCGCCTGCACTTCAGCCCTGCCCGCCATCTTTCCACACCGGATACGCCGCTGTTCCGTCGCGGCGTCAATCCCCGTGTTATTGACGATCCGGTCTGGCTGAAGCTCATCTGGGCCAGCCTCAATCTGCGTCAGGAAGATCTGCTCACTGAAATACATTATCCACTGGCCATGCTGCAGGCAATGGCCGTCATCTGGACCCATGCGGGGGTAAGAAAGAACGAACTGCTCCGCCTGACAACCGGGTGCATCGCGCCGCAGGCGGACGATATCGTGAAGGACGACGGAAGTATCATCCCGGCAGGAACCCTGTGTTACCTGCATATCCCTGCCGGAAAAACCTCAAAAGCCTTTGTTAAACCGGTGGCGGCCGTGGTGAAAAAATACGTCGACATATGGCTGGATGAGCGTCCGGCAGAACAGGCTTTGCTCGCTGACGAGCGAACCGGTGAGAAAGTCCGGCTTCTGTTTCAGTACCGGGGTAAGCCTGCCGGCAGCGCTATCCTCAACCGCACCGTGATACCGATGCTATGCGCAAGAGCGGGCGTGCCTTGTGAAGACAGTGGCGGAATGATAACCAGCCACCGGGGGCGGGCCTCAGCCGTGACCGCGCTGGCGAGCGTACCGCAGGGCATGTCGCTGTACGAACTGATGCAGTGGACGGGCCATTCAACGCCCCAGTCTACAATGCACTATCTTCGCATCCGCCCGACTCAGCTGGCTGCCTCGTTCGTCAAAGCCGACAGGGTCGCTCATATGATAAGCGTGCTGGTTGACCACGATCCTGAAGCCGCCAGCCTGTCCGGGCCCGCGACCTACTACGATCTGGGCGACTCATACTGTACGAACCCCTTCTGGAGCAGTTGCCCGCACCGGATGGCCTGCATCGGCTGCGATTTTAACCTGCTGAAGGATAGCGCGCGCGGGCTGATACTGGAGAGTAAAGCATCCATCCGGCGTTACCTCGAAGAGGTCCCGCTCACTCCCGATGAGAGAGCCATACTGGAGCAGGATGCTGAAAAGGTTGAGCAGGCTCTTACAAGATTGGGCCCACAATCCTGACTGCTCAGATGCTTACAATGTCAGGTCTGAGGGTATCAGTGCAGAATCAGTACAGATAACTGAACGCCGTATTTGATATAAAGCTGATTATAACGGGCGTAATGCCGTAACTGATGGAGCAGCAGATGAGAAAACAGAAGCGATGTATGGGATACGTGGCGGTCGTGGTCGATGACTACGATCGTGCAATTGAGTACTACACCGATAAGCTGGGCTTTACCCTCATTGAAGACACGCCGCAGCCGGGTAAGCGCTGGGTCGTGGTGACGCCGGCCCCTGACAGCGACTGTGCTATTCTTCTTGCCCGCGCGTCGAACGACCGGCAGGAAGGCTTTATCGGCAATCAGTGCGGCGGACGGGTTTTTCTGTTCCTGCAGACCGACGACTTCTGGCGCGACTACAATGCTATGAAGGCAAAAGGCGTCCACTTCTTTCAGGAGCCACGGGAGGAAGAATACGGAATGGTTGTCGTATTTGAGGACATCTACGGCAATCGCTGGGACCTTTACCAGAACAGGCAGGCCTGAAATTCTTTCACAGCAGCGCCTCAGGTGTACGGGAAGCATTACAAGCGTAAACCCTGTCAGGTCTGGCCTGCAGAGAGCGCTTCTGAACAATATACCTCAGTGCAGCGGTCACTGCACTAAGGTCTCCCTCGGGTTAACCACACAGCGTCATGATATAAAATCCGGCCGCCGTCATGGCCAGCGAACCCAGCACGTGTATCAGCACCGAGGCGGCTGCCCAGGCATAGCTGCCGGACTGCAGCAGGGCAAAAACCTCAGCCGAGAACGTGGAGAAGGTCGTCATTCCGCCACACAGCCCGGTGGTAATGAGCAGCCGCCAGGCCGGATCGAGGCCGGGATGGCGCAGAAAATACGCCAGCGCCGCTCCGATGATAAACCCTCCCAGCAGGTTGACCAGCAGCGTCCCCGGCGGCAGGTCCGGAAAAAGCGCGTTCAGGCGCGCGCCCAGCTGCCAGCGGATAACACACCCTAAAGCACCGCCGGTGATGACAGCAAAAAGCTGATTCACGTTCACTCCTTTTATTTTTTTATATTCAGAACATAACGGGAAACGACCTGTGCGGCCGCATCCATCTGGTATACGGCCGGCACGCCGGTCGGGATATGCAACTGTGCCAAGCTGTCGTGTGGCATGCCGTCCAGGAAGGCGGCCAGGGCGCGCAGCGTGTTGCCGTGCGCCACGACCAGAACGGTACTTCCGCAGAGTATCTGCGGCATCACGGCGTGCTGCCAGTAGGGCATGACGCGACGCAGCGTCATTTCCAGGCTTTCCGTCGCAGGCAGGTCGGCCAGCGCAACGCGGCTGTAGCGCGGGTCCCGACGCAGCTGCGCCGGAGCCCCTGCGTCCGCGGGGGGAATGCCGCTGAAGCTTTTGCGCCAGAGCCGGACGGTCTCTGCACCCATCATCCGGGCAGCCGCTTCCTTGTTCAGCCCCTGCAGCGCACCGTAGTGCCGCTCGTTCAGCCGCCAGTGTTTGTCCACGGGCGTCCAGCTGCGGCCAAGACGGTCCAGCACCCGCCAGACCGTGTGAACACAGCGCGTCATCACCGAGGTGAAGACCCGATCGGGCAGCAGGCCCGCGTCCCGCAGCACGTCACCGGCCCGGTCAGCCTCCTGCCGCCCCCGGTCCGTCAGCGGCACGTCTGTCCATCCGGTAAAACGGTTTTCCCGGTTCCACTGGCTTTCGCCATGGCGCAGGAGAATCAGCGTTGAAGGTGCCAAAGACTGTGCTCCTGTGCCGGCCGCTGGCCGTCCGGTGGATCTGTTACGTGCGGCGCACAAACGCATGAAGCCCCGCATAGTGAGCGTCCTCACCCAGCGCCTGCTCAATGCGCATCAGCTGGTTGTACTTTTCCACGCGTTCGCCGCGGCACGGCGCACCGGTTTTCAGGTGTCCCGCGCGCAGGGCTACCGTGAGGTCGGCAAGAAATGTGTCCGTCGTTTCCCCACTGCGGTGGGACATGAACGCGCCCCACCCGTGCCGCTGGCAGAGCGCCACGGCGTCCAGCGTTTCGCTAAGCGAGCCTATCTGATTGAGTTTAATCAATGCGGCGCTGGCGAGGTTTTCGTCAATGCCGCGCTGGATGTACTTCACGTTGGTGACAAACAGGTCGTCACCAACCAGCTCGGCCCTGCCCGCAAGCTGCTGGTGCAGATGCTTCCAGCCCGACCAGTCATCTTCTGCCAGGCCGTCTTCCAGCAGAATGACGGGAAACTGGTCCATCAGCTCGCCGTAGTACGCCGTCATTTCCGCCGCGCTCAGCGCACTGCCCTCCGTGCGCAGATGATATTTTCCGTCTGCGAAAAACTCACTTGAGGCAGGGTCCATGCAGATGCTGATGTCTTCTCCGGGCCTGTACCCCGCCTTCTCAATGGCCTGCACGATAAACGCCAGCGGGTCGCGGTTCGACGATACGGCGGGCGCAAAACCGCCTTCGTCGCCGACTGCCGCGGACAGGTTCTTGTCCAGCAGGATCTGGCGCAGCGCCTGGTAGACCTCGCTGCCCTGACGCACGGCCTCGCGCAGCGTGGGTGCCCCGTGTGGCGCTATCATGAACTCCTGAAAGTCCGCGCCCTGACCGCGGGCGTGCACGCCGCCGTTGATAATGTTCATGCACGGTACGGGCAGCAGGTTCGCCTGCAGGCCCCCCAGGTAGCGCCAGAGCGGCTCGTGCGAGGCCTGTGCCGCCAGCCGGGCAACCGCCAGCGACACGCCCAGAATGGCATTGGCACCCAGCCGACTCTTGCTCTGCGTACCGTCCAGCGCCAGCATGATGTTATCCAGCTGACGCTGCTCGCGCACGTCCCTGCCGCGCAAGGCTTCGCAGATTTCCGTATTAACCGTCCTGACAGCATCCAGTACGCCTTTACCGCCAAAACGGTGTACGTCGCCGTCGCGGCGCTCAGCGGCCTCGCGCGAGCCGGTGCTGGCCCCGGAAGGCACCGAGGCCCGCGCCATCATTCCGTCCACGGTCCGGGCTTCGACTTCAACGGTGGGGTTGCCGCGAGAGTCAAGAATTTCACGGGCGGTCACGTTATCCAGTGTAAAGCGCATAGAGTTTCTCCCGGTTCAGTCATTCAGGTGAGTGATAAGCACATCCACCGTGAGGTGGTTAATGTATTCCGCCGAGCGGGACGTCAGCATTCCCATAAAGCGGTTTCGGTGCCCGGCAAGCACGAGGTCCACGCCCAGCTCAGCGATGCACTTCTCCACGTCCTCAAAGCGGCGCATGGTCACCAGCTCCCGCATGTCTACCGTCTCAGGCACGGAGGCCGCCAGCTCGCTCATAAACGCTTTGGATTTCAGCACCTCTTCCGACACGACGTCGTCCATCAGGCTGTCGGACACGTAGTTCATTTCCCGGTAGTCGTCGCTGATGTGGGCCAGGGTGATTTTCATGCCGAGCGGCTGCGCCAGCGCGACCGCCCGCTTCAGCAGGAGGGTGCCGTCGTCTTTATCGTTCACAAGTATCAATGCATGGGTGTAGCAGGTCATAATGAACTCCCGTTCTGGTTGAGGCGGGACTCAAGCCACGGCAGAAGCTGTTTTTTGCGGCTGAGCATACCCGGTACGGAGCAGGAGGCCGCGTTAACGCTCTCCCGCCCGGCGAAATAAAGCGTTGAAAACCCGGCCCGGATGTCGGTCAGCATCAGCACCGCCAAACCAGCACCCGACTGGTCTGCCAGATACGCCAGGGCAGCGAGCAGGTCGTCCATCACGGTGGCAACCTGTGACGGGGAGCTGACCTCAATCTGGGCGATGCGCACGTCAGTGCCGGCAATGACGAAGGCCTTGAGGTCCCTGTCCAGCAGCAGCTGTGCGCTGAGGCCGCTGACGTCAGTTTTTGCCGTAAGGAGGTCACGGGCGAAGGCTCTGCGGTTTACGCCGGACAGTACGCCCAGCTCGGTAGCCGAACGGATATCGTCTTCGGTCGTGGTGGGCGAGCGAAGATTCACGGTGTCGCTCAGGAGTGCACCCAGCAGAAGAATGGCAAGCGTCGGGGGCAGCGTGCGTCGCGCTTCAGCGTTCATAAGCAGCCACAGCAGCGTGGCGCTGCTGCCAAGCGGGCGTATGTGTACCTCCGGCGGCAGTTGCGTTATCAGTCCGCCCAGCCGGTGGTGGTCAGTGATCCCCACGATGTTGCTCCGGAGCAGGTCGTCAGGTCCCTGCGCCGGCTCGGTGAAATCGACCAGCCAGACCCGTTCATCCTGTAGCGGAATATCAAGCCGTGGCGGCAGCGTGAGTCCGGCGGTGTCAAAGATAAAATGGGTTTCGCGGTTAGCTTCGCCAAGACGCCATGCGCGGGCGTCCATGCCGCGCCCGGTCAGCCAGTGCGCGGTGACGAAGGCCGTGCAGATGGCGTCGCTGTCAGGATTGATGTGGCCAAAAACGTGTATCACAGGTCTCTCCCCGAAGAGGGAAGTACGCAGGCCGGGAAGAAAGTAAGGACGGCCTGACGCACCTCCTGAAAATCAAGAGTCGCATCAGGCGTCATCAGCTCCGGAACGGAGCGGTTGGGAAAGGTGGAACGCCATCACCTTGTCATATGAGTATAGAGCCGGTTGCAAAACCTGTCAGTATTATTCTGCTGGCGCCCTCAGCCTGCCAGCGCAGCCCGTGCCTCGCAGAGTACCCGGCGAATGTTTTCCGTCACCGCCGGACTCGTGCAGAGCGAAAGCGGACTGGGGTGCGGCATCGTCAACACGGGGACGCCGGGGTACAGATGATTGACCGTCCCGCGGGCCTGAGCCGCTACGGCACCGGCCAGCACCACCACGCGCAGCGCGGGCAGATACGCCAGCACGTCCTCAAGCAAGGCGCAGCCTCTGCGGATGTCCGCCGCTGACGGCCGTTTCTGCAGCCCGTGACTGACCCAGGGCACCGTATTCCACAGCACGCTGTCCTGACGCGAAATACCGGCTTCCGCCAGAAACCGCCCAAGGTTCTGCTGGGCCGGCCCCGGGTTATCACGCGACACAAACCGCGGTGACGGGCTGCTGCGCGCCGGCGACTGCAGCAGGACGAGCAGTCCGGCCCTAACCCCGCCGTCAGCCGGATCAAACCACGGCAGTTCTGCACCGGCCTGACGCTGGCCGCTGACCCAGCGATTCAGCGCGGCCACATGCGGCGCGGTGACTGCCGCGAGGCATTCCTCGCGTAAAAACGAGTCCTGCATCGATGTGCTGGTTTCACTCACGGCTTCCGATCCAGGCCTGCCAGACAGGGAGAAACAAACAGTTTACCGCTCCATGCCCCACGCACTGTTTTCACCGCGACAAGCAGCCACATGGCCGCCAGTATGACGACAAGAAGCGCACCGAAGCCTTTAAAGAATGCGAGGTCAATCAGGGTAGACAGCTTGAGCGTGGCCACGGTGTACACGCCCAGCGGGAAGGTAAAGCCCCACCATCCAAGGTTGAACGGGATGCCTTCACGGAAGTATCGCACGGTTATCAGCGTGGCCAGCAGCATCCACCACAGGCCGCAGCCCCAGAAGAGAATGCCGGCAACGAACCCCACGCCCTGCGCGATGTGACCGATTTCCGGCATGCCCGCCGCGGCAAACACCCCGGGCGCATCTCCGCCGATGACCAGCATGCCGAGCGAGCCGGTGCCAATCGGACCCAGCGCCAGCCAGCTTGAGGCCGCCATGCTTTCGTGCGGTAGCTTGTGCAGCGCCATACGCAGCAGCAGAATGGCGAGGATGCTCAGCGCCACCGGCACGGAGTACGCCCACAGCACGTAGCTGGTAATAATGATGCCGAGCTGCGCGTGTGGGGCAGCAATGTGCGGCGCCAGCAGGCCGCCGCTGACCGCCGCGACCTCGGCTGCCACGACCGGCAGTAACCAGACGGCAGTCATCTGGTCAATACTGTGCTGCTGCCGGGTAAACATCATGTAGGGAATGCACACGCCGCACAGCAGCGACATCGCCACGTCCAGCCACCACAGGGCGTGTGCCACCTGAATAACGTCTGCGCCCCAGCGCGGAAGACCGAACGCCAGCAGGCCATTGATGATGGTCGCCATGCCCATCGGGATGGTGCCGAAGAACATGGACACGGTTGAATGGCCGAAAATGCGCTTTGCCTCTCCGAAGTACATCACCCAGCGGGCCAGATACATCACGGCAAAGACGCTGAACAGGAGGATGTTAAACATCCAGAGCCCCTCGGCGACAAGGCGCAATCCCGGAACCTGCCAGGGGAACTGCGCCAGAGACAGCGACAGGATGCCGGTCCCCATGGTCGCGGCGAACCAGTTAGGCGTGAACTGTCGTATGGCCTCTTTCGGGCTGCTCAGCGCGCTCAGCGGACGCGCACCGTTATGCAGGGTGAATATTTTATCGTTCATGCCGGAATCTCCTGAGTAGACAGAAAGATTATAGGCATGTCAGAGTAAATCTTTAAAACAGGTTATTTAGCTAAAATAAATCTATAAAAGTGATTAACCACCCCACTTTGCGAAGGATCGTCACTGCGCTGGAGTAAGGGAGGTTTCGCGTCAGGTCTGCGGCGGGCTTTTAATCGTGGCCATGACACGGTTCTTTTTCAGGTCAACCACCGCAATGCTGAGGTCTTTATTCAGCACCCACGCGCGGGTACCGTCCTTGTTGAAGACAATCGCCTGACGGGGCGCATCCAGTCCGGTGACGGTGGACACCACCTTACCGGCGGCGGTATCAATAACGGAGAGGCTGTTGTCGCCAAGGTTGCCGCTGTAAACATAGCGGTTATCCGGCGTCAGCGCGGCACCGTAAGGGTCCTGACCCACGGGAATGGTTGCCGTAATGACGTGCTTTTGCGTGTCAACCACGGCGATTGTGTTGCTGCCGCTGTTAGCCGCGTACAGTGTGCGGCCGTCTGCGCTGACAGAAATGGCGCGCAGCTTGCTGAAGCCGGTTATCTCGCCGCGAATGTCGCCCGTCACGGCATCAACCAGGGTAATTTTATCGCCCTTAAAGTTGGTGACGTAGACGGTTTTGCCGTCCGGGCTGATTTTAATGCCCTGACGGGGCTGGGCAAAACCCGTCACAACTGCAATGGGCCGGTCATGTGTAAGGTCATACACCGAGAGCGTGCTGGCGGCCTCGTTATTCACATACAGTCGCTGACCGTCACGACTTATGGCCGTGCCGAATGCCCCGGGCCCCAGCGGCAGCGTGGCCGCCACGTCAAGCGTCCCGGTGCTGATTTTTTTGACTACGCCGAGACTGCTGTCAGAAAGAAATATGGCCTTACCGTCCGGAGAGAAAAGTGCATTACGGGGGGTGACGTAGCCCTTCATCACCTTTCTGACTTTCCCGGCAGCCAGATCATAGACCACCACGTCTGAGCGCTCACTGTAGGACGCCACCGCCGTTTTTTCATCGGGACTGACAGCAAGGGAATTGTTGTGGATATCGCCGTCAAACGTCCAGCGCGCTTCTGCAGCACCTGCGATGGTACTTATGAGGAGAAATGCCACCGCGGTCAGTCCCGGGATTCTGTAATTTTTTATCATTATTTCTTCCTGCATAAAGTGAAAGATAAAAGCGCATTGCCCGATTGAGGGCTTCAGAATAAGCGTGGCAGATTAAATCCCGGCGGGGAAATCGATTTTCCGGCTATGTCTTACCACCCGTCAACTTTCCTCCCTGCCAGTAAGCATACCGAAGTGGTTCAAGGCTGAATAATTCCTGTTCAGAAAATAAACTTCAGAGGAATGGTAACTTATTTTTTTGTTTAAATTGCATTCCACATAAACCATAGTATGTCGCAACGTGTGATGACTGCTTTGGAAGAAATGACGCCGCGGGTCGAGCAATACTCGATCGACGAAATGTTCCTGGACCTGACCGGCATTGATGGCTGTGAAGACTTTGAGCACTTTGGCCGGCGCCTGCGTTTGCACGTGCTGGCCACAACCGGGCTGACCGTGGGCGTCGGCATGGGGCCGACAAAAACTCTTGCAAAATCAGCCCAGTGGGCAAGTAAGGAATGGAAACAGTTCCGTGGTGTACTAGCCTTAATTCCGGGTAATCAAAAGCGTACGTCCACCCTGCTGCAAAATCAACCGGTGCAGGAAATCTGGGGCGTGGGCAGACGCATCGGCAAGCGCCTGAACCTGATGGGCATTGAAAATGCGCTTCAGCTGGCCAACGCATCCCCTGCCCTCATCCGTAAAAACTTCAGCGTCGTTCTGGAACGCACCGTCCGTGAGCTCAACGGCGAATCGTGTATCCCCCTGGAGGAGATGCCACCGACAAAGCAGCAAATCGTCTCCAGCCGCTCCTTTGGCGAGCGCATTACCTCAAAAACAGCGATGCAGGAGGCGTTATGCCAGTACGCCACGCGCGCGGCTGAAAAGCTCAGGAAAGAACGCCAGTTCTGCCGGCACATCGGCGTGTTTATCCGCACCTCCCCGCATGCTCAGGGCGAAGTGTTTTACGGCAACAGCGCCGGCGAAAAGCTCTCGCTGCCCACCCAGGACACCCGTGACATCATCGGGGTGGCCATGCGTTCGCTTGACCGCATCTGGCTGGAAGGGCGCCGTTACATGACGGCCGGTATCATGCTCGATGACTTCACCCCGAACGGCGTCAGCCAGCTCAACCTGTTTGATGACGGTCAGCCCCGGGCGAACAGTGCCCAGCTGATGAAGGTGCTGGACGGTATCAATCAGTCCGGGCTGGGGAACCTGTGGTTTGCGCGTCAGGGTGTGGATAATGAATGGAAAATGAAGAGAGCGATGCTTTCGCCAGCCTGGACAACCCGCTGGGACGATATTCCAGTAGCAAGGGTGCTCTGAACAAGCGGGAAAGAGTTTCTAAAAAATGATGATGAAAATCATATCTTATTAAGATGTTATTTTATTAAAGACATTAAAATCAGATGGTAAAGCTGATTAAATTATCTTGTTAAGATAACAATATAATTATATGATAAGAGCATATCTTATTATCATGTGAGGTTATTATGATTATCGTTTTGGGAAGCCAGAAGGGCGGTGTTGGAAAAAGTACTTTAGCTGTGTCGATTGCATCATGCCTTAAGTCGCATGGTAAGTCGGTCATTATCGTCGATGCAGATGATCAGAAGTCGGTATTGACTTGGTACAACAACCGCCCAGAATCACTCCCTCATATTCCGGTTACCGGCGGGACTGGAAATATCAAGGCTATGCTGAAAGAACATGCTAAATCATATGATTATGTGATAGCTGACTGTGCAGGTCGTGACAGCGCAGAGATGCGCAGCGGATTGATGTCTGCTGATGTTTTTATCTCGCCACTAAGACCTTCTCAGATGGATTTGGATGTCGTACCACATACTTGTGAAGTCTTCGCCGCAGCTAAGGACTTTAATGAAAATGTTAGGGGGTTCTTGGTCCTCAATATGGCGCCGACAAACATGTTCGTGAATGAGGCTCACCAGGCAGCTGAAGTGTTGGCTGATTATCCTCAGATGCAGTTAGCTCAGTCACGTATATGCGACCGTAAGGCTCACCGAGATGCCTGGGCAGAATCCTTAACGATTTATGAAACACAAAATGATAAAGCTCAGGAAGAAATTTCTGCGCTGGTTAAGGAGTTGATCCTGTGAGAAATAGAGCAAATACCCCGCCAAAGGATGACAGTGCATTCATAAATGGAGGCACTGCCGGACTAACAGTGATGGCTGATAAAATCACTAAACCTAAAAGTAAAGCGAAGCCAGTCAGCATTTCCTTTGCTGACGAGAATTTGAGATCGATTGATAACACTATACGTGAAGAGATGAATAACTCTGGACTCCGTGTAAATCGTTCTGACGTGGTCAGAGCGGCTGTTATGGCTTTCGAAAGTCTCAGTCTGGATGAGCGTTCAAGTCTGATTCAAAAAGCAAAAATGCAATAAGCTAATATCTTGCTATCTTGCTATCTTGCTATCTTGCTATCTTGCTATCTTGCTATCTTGCTATCTTGCTATCTTGCTATCTTGCTATCTTGCTATCTTGCTATCTTATGAAGATATTAAGATGGCAAGATAATGTATTAAGCTATATCTCGTTCCGCTTCAGCAAAGCCACGGCATCAGGTCCGGACATCTGAAACTGCACCCTATGCCGGGCTGCCACGTCCAGTGCAAACACCTTCGTGTAGACCTCGGTAGACTTCATGCTTTTGTGCCCCATCAGGCTCTGCAGCGCCTTCAGCGGAATTCCCGCATAAAGCATGTGCATAGCGTAGCTGTGCCGGAAGGTGTGCGGGGTCACCGGCACGGAGAAGGTGACCCCGTCACTGGCAGCAGCCTCAACCGCCTCATTCAGCCAGGTGCGCACCGTCCGGTCGGCTACGGTCCAGAGCCTGACCTTTTCCGTGCGGCCGGTATCCGGATTGCGCCGCTCAAGCGGTATCTTCAGGGTGGCGGTCATCATCTCCAGCTGGGCCACGTACTGCGGATCGGACAGCGGTACCAGGCGGTGCGGCACGGTGCCTGATGGTGTCCGGCCCGGCCCGCGTCCGGCCTTTTCAGCCCGCTGTTTCAGCGTGGCCAGCTGCACGTAAGGGTAGGGCGGTGCCAGGCTGAAATCCCCCCTTGTCAGCGCCAGCGCTTCGTTGATACGCGCGCCGGTATTCCACAGCGTAGTGAACAGCAGTTTGCGGTGCAGATCCGGCACGTAATGGAGCAGGGCGCTGACCTCCGGTGCCAGCAGGTACTGCGGGTACTCGCCGTGCTGTGCAGCCATCTGACGTAACGCCAGCGCGGTGGGATAATCGATGGCAACGGGAAGCTGCGCAGGCGGCGTGGCGTACCCATATGAAATGAGACCGGTCATGATGAAACACCTTCTTTACCGTCCGGAAGTGTCGCATCCGCCGGACCGGCGTGGGGAACCAGCTGGCGAATTGAGATCATAGTTTTGTGGTGGCTACGGGCATGCCGCAGTTCAGCATCAATGACCCATGCACGCCTTGTTGCGAGAGCCCGCCAGGCAGACCAGGGATGAGCGGAAAGATTGTCGTCCGGCATGGCGCAGAGGCGCCTCAGATCTCGCGTAATGCGTATGGTACGCAGGCCAAGCCGGCAGGACTGCCTGTTTAGCTCGTGCAGGCCCTCATCGCCGTCATAAGGGTTGTCATTGTCAAATGCTGAAGCAATCGACTTGCGTGCTTCCTCCTGCAGAACAGGGACCTGACTCAGTCGGTACATAAGTTGGGGAGGAAGTGAGCGCCAGTCGCCGGTGATGCGGGAGTAGTCTATTTCAGGAAGAGAGTAGTCAGTCCGGATATGGCCATCTTCTTCATCGTTATATCCTGACTCCCATGCAGAAAGCACGCACCGTTGTGAAAACCGTTCCAGAAGAAAAACCAGCTCCGTGGCGATGAAATACCGTTCCCGCTGCAGCTTATCTTCTGACGCCTGTCTCTCCCGTTTCAGGGTAAACCGGTGCGTAAGCATCACCGCCGCAATCGCTGCTCCGGCAGTAATCAGACCTGTTGCCACGTTCCCCCAGATCCCCGGGCCCTGGTTAATCACCTGAACGGTGACCGGGTGCGATAAAGCTGCCGCCACGCCGTCAGCTGTCTGCCCTGCCTGCATCAGTGGTTCCTCTGCTGAAACGTCAGCTCATTAAAATCAAATCTGTTCATAGTTCTGTTCAGTGCCTGATGACAAATCCCGTCAGCCCTGTTCTGCCATAAAACGTTCAGGCTCAAACGGCCAGCGCTTGTCGCCCTGGGAACATACCTCGATGCATTCCAGCTGCCCCTGATTAAAGTACAGGTGATAGCACTGACGGGCACACACGGTGATGCCCCCGTCAAATCCTGTCTCGGTAAGTTCACCGGCGTCATCCGTCCATCGGAGCAGGCGGCCCCCGGCGGAGATCTCGTAAAACGCACACTCACAGTCCAGATCTTTGGTCTGGTATTCCGGTTCTGTTTCACCATCCGGCATCCGGTAGCGGAACGTGACCGTATCAAACATTCCCATATTCATCTTCCCTTAAATCGTTGAGAAATACCGCCAGCATATTATTGAGCCTGAGGAGCAGATCCCTTCACCGCAAACCAGCTCCTGTGCCTGTCAAGACATGCCGTGGCGTTAATCATCCGGCCACCGTTAGCGGTGATCATGATCTGCCCGGTGGCCACGATGCCCCAGCTCCCGGGATCCTGATTAATCACATGTATGGCCAATGGGTGCCAAACAGCGCCCATCGTAGCAGTGACAAGGTTATCTGACTGAGTCATCATCCATCACTCCATTTCTACTTAATCCCGGCGACAATCATTTGCCCAGACCGATCAGATTGAACCGCCAATCGGCCCCTAAGAATTCAGCATCGTAAGGTGCCGCTGCGCCGGGTCGACAATGGATGTTTTGCCAGTCACCGGAAAGCAGCCAGTCATTAGGATGCATTTCTCTGTGCGCTACTGTTCGTCCATCGCGAGTGATGATGTTCGGCAGGTACCATTGGCTCTGAGCCAGTGGATTTACCTCGAAACAATTTTTTCCTCGTGGAGACGCCATCCACAGTTCTGTATGGCCGACATTTTCCAGTTCTAACAAGACGTCATGTAAAGGGATCAGAGTACTCATGAATTTCCTAATATGTGAGTAGTTAAAATGAAATAGTCCCGCCCCGAAATCACCCGTTTCACGAACCTGACTGTCTCTCATGATGATCTAACCGTGAGAAAATAATAACCTGACTGATAATGAGCAACGATATAGAAATCTTATGCAATTACCGTAACCCCACCCCAGCCAGATCCGCTTTATTCCATATTAGGCAGTTTCCGGAAGCATGGCACGCGGTTTCGCCCGCTCAGGGCGCCCGTTTCCGTCCGGCCTTTCCCTGACGTATCCCTCATGTAGTGCCTTAACCAGCTGACCAACCCACTACATGTAGCACCCTGCGCAAAAAGCCGCCACTGACCAGTCAAGATCCGCTTCTTCCACTTTCCGGATCCTGTAAAAAAAGGTGAGAAAAAAAACTTTGCGGGCTAGCATGGTATTACTGCAGTAACAAAAGAAAACATCTGGTGGCTTTTTGGGGCATTTCCCGTCAGAGGAAGCGTGCTGACGTTTGTCGCCGCCTGTAATGTTCTGTACGAAATCCTAAGGCATATATGAATATGCCGCCTTCATCGGGTGACTGATGCAGACAAAATCATTCGGATGCAACTAAATGTGGCAACTGAGAGGGAACTGAATGTCAAAAATTCATCATATGGCCGGGAATAAATCGGCTGGTAAGCATGTCATCTTTATTCACGGGTTAGGCGGAAACTTCAGAACAACCTGGATGGGCGGGGGGCAGGATAAAGTATTCTGGCCGCAGTGGCTGACAGATAATGAAGAGGACTTATGCATCTGGTCTGTTGAATATGAATCGAATGTCACTTTTTTCATTAATGACACAATGGCCTTTAAGGACCGCGCAGCAAATATTTCCGAAAGCATATTTATAAAGAAAGAGATTAATGATGGCCAAATAATCTTTATTGGCCACAGCATGGGGGGGCTGATAATCAAACAGCTAATCAGGCTGGCAGAAGACCAGAAACATATCATTAGAGCTGCTGATAATCTGATATCAAGAATAACAGGCGTTGGATTCATCGGCACTCCGCACCTGGGTTCAGACCTGTCCACGATGGGTAATTGGCTGCCGGTTAGGCTGGCAATGGGCTTGCTTAAATGGAGCCCGTCTGCTGCAACACAATATCTTTACCGGAACAACCCTGATTTAAGAGAGCTTAACGCGTGGTTCCGGGAATGGGAACGTCAAACTTGTGTTTCAAGTCTGAGCCTGGGAGAAGGAAAAAAAACAGGTTTCAAAGGCTGGATCGTTAAACCTGACAGTGCTGATGCTGGCCTCAGTACTCGCTTAAAAATGGTAGATAAAGATCATCGCAGTATCTGTAAACCTGATGACCGTGAGGATGAGGTCTATGAACAGATCGCGCATTTTGTTCTTGAGCAAAAAGCTGATCCTCAGACATTGTGGCTGAGGGCGAACGCGGGAAAGTTTAACAGCGGCTGGACAGGCTATGGTAAGTGGACGAGCCTTAATGGCGACGGCACCTATATCATCGATGAAAAGATAAAATTTTCAGATGGGAGTATGAAGTCCGGCGAAAAAAAAGGCGCCACGGAGATAATTGACTCAGTGAGAAACCGGCTCGCTGTCGCGCGCACTTCAGTAAGGCTGGTCGGGCTGTCGGGCGTCGGAAAAACGCGGTTTGCGCAGGCACTTTTTGAGGCAGGTACAGGACACAATCCGCTTTCTCAGGACTCTGTTTTTTACACCGATACCGCATTTTCTCCTACCCCAACTCCCTCAGCCCTTATGGAAAAGCTAATCAGCACTGATACGAGGGCAATCCTCATAATTGATAACTGTGCTTGGGAACTGCACAAAACGCTCACCGATCAGTTAAGCAAAGGTTCCGGGCGTGTCAGCCTGCTGACTATTGAATACGATATCCGGGAAGACGTTACAAATAATACTGACATCATCACAATGGAAGCAAGTTCACAGGAACTTATTACTGCGCTAATTAAAATCAATTACCCGGAAATTGGATTAAACAGCGTCGATAAAATCGCAGGCTTTTCCGGCGGAAATGCAAGAGTTGCAATAGCCCTGGCGTCTGCAGTGGGCAGAGATGACGATATTTCACGCCTCAAAGATACGGAACTTTTCAGTAGGCTTTTCAACCAGAGGCATGCAACAGATGCACGACTTCAGGAAAGTGCAGAGGTCCTTTCTCTTATCTACTCTTTTCAGCTAGAAGGTGAAGAAGGTGATAGCGAAGAGCTCGAATGCCTGAGCAGGATATCCGGGCTGAGCTTTGAGGAGCTACATCGCGACGCGAAGGAACTTAAACGCAGGGGACTGGCTCAGACCCGAAGTATATGGATGGCTATTCTTCCGCATCCGGTGGCTAACTGGCTAGCCCATCGGGCATTAGAAAATATTCCCACCGGGAAAATAGCTGCTCAAATTAATCCACGGATGACACCGCGCATGTTCAGCTCATTAACGCGTCGACTGGGATTCTTAAGCGACTCAGAGGAAGCGCGTTCATATGTGGCAAGCCTTTTAGCACCTGGTGGGGTCTTTGAGTTGTATATTTCAGAATCGGCGCTTGTAAAGCCTTCCGATTACTCCCATAGCTTTACTCTAATATCGAATATAGCTCCGATTGGCCCATCAGAAACTTTATCCTTACTCTTCCGAATGGCTGAAAAAGACGTTAAGTTCTGTACAAGAGATAATCCGGCATTTATCACCATTACCCGCCTGCTTCGTTCTCTGGCTTATGAAAGTAAATATTTTTACGATTGTGCATCCTTACTTTTTTTATTCGCGCTGAGCGAAAAAGAGGGGGAGAAAACTAACTCCATACTAAGCATACTTAGCAGCCTATTTTTTATTCACCTTTCTGGAACTCATGCAACAATTGATCAAAGAATAAAGTTTATAAATGATCATATTGAAAATGAACGGCGTGACATAACTAGCAGTATGATTAGAAACATTCTCAAGAGTGGGCATTTTACATCTTTGTTAGGTTTTGACTTTGGTAATAAAATCAGGGATTACGGTTATCGACCACAGTCTCATGAGGATTATGAAACGTGGTATTGCACCGTATTAGACAATCTCAAAAAAATCATTCAGGCACGTCCTGACTGGCAATTAGACATTGTCACCCTCTTAACTTCCAGCCTGCGCGGATTATGGATGCTTAAGATTGATTCAGTTAGGCAGGATCTATTCGATATATTAAAATATCATCTAAATAACAAGACGTCGGCCACTATATGGAATGCGGCCTCAACAGCTTTGAGATATGACTCTGAACGCCTGCCTCTTGAGGCTTTAGAAAAACTTAAAGAACTGGAAGCTGCAGCCAGACCTGATACATTTGAAAGAAAAATTGAGTTGTTTTTATTTTCTAACGAACATGGATTTCATGGGCTGAATGAAAAAAATGAACAAGGACAGACCATAAAGCACGGTTCCGAGGTTGCATCGGAAGCCGTTATAAGATTAGCTGACGAACTGTTAACGGAGCAGCAAGATCTTATAGATCCAATTATTAAAAGATGTCTGACCGAATCTGGGAATACCGGGCGAATGGAGGTTTTTGCAGAAAAAATTGGAAGTACAATTGTAGACAAAAAAGGTTTTACTGAAAAAATTAATGGAATAATTAATACTTACGGCGTAAACAGAAAAACAACACCATTTATGCTTGGAGCCCTCAAAGGAATATCAAAAACGGATAAACCTTTAGTTAATCGTTTGCTTGATGATTATTTACGGAGCCCCCTAACTATCGATATATTTCCTACATTACAACTCTCTATTCCTCTGGACAAAAAAGCGACTGACCGAATTATAGAGCATTTACATAACGACTCTATAGACGCATCAGACTATTCAAGATTGCAATATAGTCTATGTAATAACTCAATAAATGACAACATTATTATTGAAATATTAACTGCATTGCAAGCCCGTAAGAATGGATATGAATGCGTGCTTGACGTGCTTGATATGAGAATAAATTACAATTCAAATACAGAATATCTTCCCTCAGAAGAAATCATGAATTACTCACGGCAAATAATCAACTTGTTGTTGCGTCAAGAAATAAATCCCATGGCCGATTACATGTCGTATCATCTCAAATCTCTTGCCGAAAGAGTTTTTCATAACGCCTCAGATCAGGAGTTTACCGATTTAATAGAAACTATATTATTCTGCCATGACTATTACGGATCATATCATTTCGAATTGCATGGCATTCTTAGAATAGTCGTTGCTAGAAAATTATACTTCTTGTTAAATTTACTTTCACCCGAAGCAGGAAAAATTGATAATAATATATTTCAGGCTATCCATTTTATATTTTACAGTAATCAGTTACAGGCTAATGAATTAGACATTAATACCGTTTTAGCCTGGGGTATAACTGATGCAGATATGCGATTCAAATGCCTTGCAGAACTTTTGGTACCTTGGATTCTAACTGACGGGAAATACTCCTGGTCGGAGCTATCTATTGCGATGCTTGATAAATGCAACAACGTTGAGGCAGTTCTGGAAGAAATGGTGCATAATTTTGGCCCGAAAATGTTGTCCGAGTATGGGTCTGTAACGATGGAAGAACAACGCCCACTGCTGGTTGAGTTACAGTCTTCAAAACGTCCAAAAATTTCCCTAGCAGCCAATCGCTTACTGGCTCAGTTTGACATAAGAATTTCACGAGAAAAAGAAAGTGAACGGGAAAGATTTCGTAAAAAAGATGAACGGTTTGAATAATAAGAAAACCCATTGCCTTTATAGGGGGCAGCTAGAAATAGGGGGGGAATCCTACGTTAAGCATTCTAAGCTTAACGGGTGATTTTGTTCCAATGAGCGCACCCCTGACCGGAACGGATGTAAAGAATGGGCAAGGTGTCCGATAATGGATTTGCATACTTTCGGACACCTTGTCTAAATACTGTGAGTAATCGTTCGGTTTCGGACTCAGAAGTGCCTCAGCGTCAGCAGTACAGGCGATTACTCATACCTTATCGAGGGGTGAGGTCCAATGGGACGAAAGCCTACGCTGCGTTTATTACGAACGCGTGAAGCGTTTTAGCCTATTGGCGAACCATTGTGGCTGAATGCCTTTGTCCGACTCTTTGGTAAATTCAGGGAAGTTTTGCCAGAAGTCTGTTATTGCATCTGCAATTTCGACAAACTGCGCTTCACTTATCTTCAGCTCCTCAGGTCTCGGGCCAGTATGCCCTCTTAATTTTGGATATGCTGATGGGTAATACTCGGGGAATTTACTCACCAAATCGTTATGAGACCTGCCTTTCCCATGCTTATAAACATTTACCAACAACTGGCATGCATTCAACTTTCCATAAAATGGTTTATCCGTGATTTGTACTCCAGCCCATTCCAGTAGTTCAATCAGCAGCGGAAACTCAACATTCCAGATCAAGCTGTCTATTGCAGCCGGTTGCCAGTGACTAAACTCTCTTACCATCTTTTGACGCAAGGCTTTATCAAACTGATGGAACATGCCAGCGGTCAAGGCCAATGTTATGGTGTTATGCATATCATGCAGGGCTATATAATGTGAGATGCCTTCATTAAATGCAGCTTCCGCCGAATCAGCCGGGTCATCTCGCTCTGGGTCAAAATACTGGCCCAACATTACATAATGTGCCTGTTCCGCCTCATCAGCCTCGCGCGTGATATCATTAAATTGAGAGAGTAGTCGCTGGCGTGCCTGTAAGACATAGAACTTGTGAGGTTCAAGAATTGCGCGGTTATCTAATTTATCAAACCAAAATGTATATCCCATAATTATTTCTCTAAAAAATTAAATATCTATTATACAGTACAATACACAACACAGGATTGAAAGGAACCAGCTAACCGAAGCTTTAGGCACAACTGCCACGATAGCTTTCTTTACCATCGGCGTCTTCATGTTCGGCACCGTACTGGAATCATTTACCTCATCAAAAAAGAAATAAAAAAATGGTCTTACACAGGCACATTCATCACATCCTGACAGAAAGTCCTGTTTAGCCAGTTAGTTGCTTTTTCGCTCTTTCTGGTAAACAGGATCGCTCCCCCGGGGAAACTGGCTGGACATGTTCCTGTAATACTGCAGACGTTCCCGATAATAGCTACGCAGCGCTTCGGGCTGCTGCATTTCAATTTGCTGCGGAATTACAGGCTGATTTAACCGCTCCTTGTTTGCAACTCCTGAGGCGGCCAGATGAACATTAATCCTGTCACGTTCTTCTCTACTTCTGGCTGCTAAATTTTGACACATGTGAAATCCTCCTGACTTAAGTATACCCCGCTATGCTTATAGCAGGAGGAGTCTATGTGCGGACGTTTTGCGCAGTACAGCAGCCGTGATGACTATTTTGAATCAATCGGCCTGAAAACAGATGAAATTACATTCGATCCGGAACCTGTCGGGCGGTACAACGTTGCCCCCGGTACCAGGGTGCTGTTACTCAACCAACGCGATGATGAATTTCGCCTCGATCCGGTTTACTGGGGGTATGGTCCGGAATGGTGGGACAAGCAGCCGCTAATCAATGCCCGCGGGGAAACAGCCGCGAGCGGGCGCATGTTTAAACCGCTCTGGAACCATGGCCGAGCAATCGTGCCGGCTGATGGGTGGTTTGAATGGAAAAAGGACGACGGTAAAAAACAGCCTTATTACATCTATCACCGTGAAAAGCAGCCTTTGTTCTTTGCTGCGATCGGTAAGCAGCCGTTCGGTCAGGACCACGATAAAGAAGGCTTTGTCATCGTTACCTCATCGAGTAACCAGGGCATGGTGGATATCCACGATCGACGTCCGCTAGTCATTACGGCTGACGCCGTTCGTGAATGGCTCAGCGCAGGTACCACGCATCAGCGTGCTGAAGAAATTGCTCATGACGCAGCTGTTCCGGACAAGGACTTTTCCTGGCATCCGGTCAGCAAAAAAGTGGGTAATATACACAATCAGGGTAAAGAGCTGATTCTGCCGGTTGACGATGATGATAATTGAATGTTTTGCTGCTGATATGCAGATGCTGTATGGAGTAAATGTTTTCTTTCACGCCCGATTGCTTAAGTTTATATACTTCCGCAAAATATGACGCCTTATAAGATTTGATATGAGTCTGTTCACATCTCACGGGTAGCGTTCCGATCGGTTGATAACAGCAAAGGTGACTATGAATCCTGATCTCCCTACTAACCGGTTCTGGTTCCATGGTGCCGAACGCCGGCTGGCCAATAAACTTCCCTTTTTTCGGTCCGCAGATCCCTCTCGCCTGTTGAAATCTGCTGACGCTCTGTTTCTTTATGACACCCCGGCGGCAGCTGCACGCAGTGGATCAGTCATCACCCCTGTGTATATCAAAAGGGATGGAGATATTCTGGATGCTGCTAATGACTGGGCATCGTCAGAGAGGCTGAGGCTGGAAGTGGCCAGTCATCACCTCCTTAAACATTCAAATAACTGTAATCAGGAGTTCTGGCATAAAGGCTGGAATACAGGCGAAATTCTCCGTATTTCGGTGTCTGCACCTGCCTTTGAACACAAAATTCATCAGCAGGTAAGCCGCGAGGCTGAAGAAGTTAATAAACCGGTTAAACAGGTGTATGACGACTTTATCCTTAATCTTTCCCGTGAAGTAACCGGCCATATACTTAAAACGGCAGCAACTATGGGTTATAACGGATTATCAGGCTACGCGCCTGATGAAAGCGGGGGGTTTAAACGATGTCGTTTCCTGGCTGTATTCTCACCGCACATAATAAAAGGCAGTAGCAGGATCACTATTGAAGTTTAGAAATATTGTGCCCCCCATCACTGCTCCGTCAAGGTTGGGTATAAGGGTTTAACGGCTAAAATATCCGATATGAAAAAAGCCCAACCGGTGGGGCTCAATCGGGATCACTCGCTGGCTATCCTACGAAAAGAATTTAAAGTCGATTAACACCCACACTAAACCCCCGCCAAACATCACCGTGGCAAACATGAGCCATAGGTACCTGTGTAGAACAGGATTAATCATTTGTAATTCCTTTCTGACAACGACAGGTGAAACAATAGGCAAGCATAGTCATGCTTGCAAGCACTGGTTTGGATCTTATGCGCGTAGCGCATGAAGGCGACAAACAATGTTATTCATGGTGCTTAAGTTAAGGGTCGCCGGTAGCGCGGCGCAGCCGCCCTGCCTTGATAGGTTCCACCAATCCACCCCCCTGCCCTACAAAGCTAGACCCGCTATCAGCGACTAAGAAGCCTTTTGTACGCTGTCGGAGTGGTCCGGTCGCAGACCGGGCGTATCTCCGCGTTAGCGCCTATGGCGCTTACGTGCGTGTACACAGAAGTCCCAGCATTACGTCTGAAGCGATTTAGTTGTTTAGTTACCACACCCATTATAAAGCCAATCTGTTCCGGGCTCCTGGCCCGGGGCGGGGCGGCTTTTCAGTGGGGCTGAGCGTTATCTGAAGCTGCATCCGGCTTTTGCTCTGGGTCCCTGAGACGCGTTTGCCGGGTACGTGAGGTGAGTTCTGCCACGGCTTGGCCGTGGTGCTACTTTTTCTTTTTACGGCGTATGGTTTTGCTGATGAAGCAGCTGCAGGATTTGCCCTGAGCAAAGCGAAGGGAGCTATCCAGATGCCCTGCGTAGCGGGCTCCGGATACTCTTTCTTTAGAAAGCATGTTTTGTTCAGAAGTAACGTTCGAAATTAACAGAATCAAAGAGATAGGTTTCGAAGTTAACTGGCAGTATTTGTGCCGTAACACAGAGGTTTCGAAGTTAACTGATACCTGAAGGGATCTGGCGGGGTATTTTGCTGCACGGGCGGAGGGAATTAACTGCAGATGAGGGCTGCGGGGCGGGTTTTGGCCATATTGCGCGCAGGGGTCATCCTGCCGGGCACCCGGAGACCGGAAAGTGCCAGCATAAGACGCGCGAAAATCGCGGAGGTGTGAAGGGTAAGTCAGGGGGCAGAGTTGATCAGGACAGCGGTACGCCGGCACGCTCAAGCAGCAGCCGGAAATACTTCTCGGCGTCGGTCACCTGCAGCTGCGGGAATTCAGCCCTGACGTCCTTTTCAAGCTTCATCTGCATAACCATCGTCAGTTCTCCGCCGGCAGTATAACGACGCCAGGCATTCTGATAACGATCGGAGCCGGTGCGCGGGCGCAAGTGTCTCAGCTTGTCAGCGTGTCCGTCGAGCGCGCGCTCGATGTCGGAGGTAACGCGCTGTTTCTCTGCACGCAGGTCAGGGCTGACCACCCAGCGCTTTATCTGCTTGAGGCGGTTCTTCAGGGAGTGGTGGCTGTCGATATTTATACCCATACGGGCCATCTTGAGCTGGTGACGGGCGTACTTGTCTCGCATCGATTCGGCCACGCCTGAAGCGACCGCCCACTGGCGGTATTTGTGCAGCCACTCGCGGATATTCTCCACGGACATGCCGCGGGAGGTAAAGAAGGTTTCAGTCAGGAAGATACGCATCGGCTTGTTCTGGCCAGAATCGGTGTCCCGATCGCGGTGGACAACAACATAGTCCAGCTGCTCAAGAACTCTCAGAGCATTAAGCGCCACGTCATAGGCCTTACGGCCGCTTTCGTAGACGTGAAGTACCCCCATACGACGGGCGATATCTTCGGCCGGGAGCATGATTTCAAACATGTATTCGCTGTCAGGGCTGTAGTCACAGTTTGCAGCCAGCACCAGCGACAGTGCGCTCAGAGCCTCACGGCTTTCTGAACGGGCCGTAACGCGCATAGGCTTAGGCTTAAAGGTGCGGTCGAACATACGGGAATACGGGGTGTAGCCGGTCTTACGCAGCTCAATCAGATCGGTATTGCGGCACCAGTCATGATTACGGATGCAGGCGACAACTTTGGATGCCATGCCGCGCGGCGTTTTCCCCTGGAATTCAGGCTGATGATTGCGATGTGTTTTCGCCTGACCTTTGCGCTGACTGTTAGCTAAGCCGCGACGGGAAGGACGGTATACACCGGCGGATGCTGTAGCAGCTCCGCGCGGAGAAATCGGAATGATGTGCTCAGACACAGCTCGCTGCGCGTATGTTGCACAGTAGGAGTTGACCTTTTAAAGGCATAAATCTATACTCCCCGCATAGAGCAACAGCTTCTATGCAGATTCAGTGGGCCCCGTTAATCTTCTCCAGTCGCCAAACTTAGCGAAGATTCTCGGGGTTTTCTTTTTTCTGGCCTTCAGTAACCTGTCAGTACCAGTCTCCTGCCACCTTGCGGCGTGGCCCGCCAAAATTCTTTACGGTTTGCAATCTATCACTTCATTCGGCATACGACAAGAAAGTAATACCATTACTTATCGCTGCATTCAAACGCTTGTTCTAAAAGACGTTCAATATATTCAGCCTGCGTCATGCCTTCTTTATCACACTCAACCAAAAGCCTGTCTTTGATCGGGTTGCGTACAAAAATTTTAACTTCTTTATGAGTTAACTTTTTTCTGGCCACAGCAGCCTGTTGTTTTTCAGACGCGCTTAGCGGATTACCTCTACGATAAGGGCGCTTGGGCCTTGTTGAGGAAGTGACTGCGTTAGCTGATTGCGACATCTCTGCCTCCTCCACTAAATTCAGAACGAATTTTTCAGAGAATACTACAGATCTATCAAATCAGCGACTTAACTTTATACAGGTGTGTGATCTGCGTTGGCGCGCGAACCACACCCACATTGAGAATTTTGAAGAACAGGTCAGTAAGACGATCGCCAGTCAGAACCACCATCCCAGCGTGACTGCCAGTGCGCCAGATAGGTCTGCGCCAGCGCCGGCACGCCACGAACGACCAGCGCGTTCTCGGAGTTCGACTCTGCTGCGCTGCGCGAGTAGTTAAACGAGCCGGCCTCAACGTTCTGGCCGTCCGTGATGATCACCTTGTCGTGCATGATTTTGTACTGACCGTTAGTGCGCAGCGGGATGCCGGCGTTCACCACCACGTTCATCGCGGCCTGGCTGGCTTTGTTACGGTTGCCCTTTTCATCCACCACCACCATGACGTCCACGCCCCGCCGCTTCGCTGCGACCAGCGACTTTACGACTTCGGGTGAGGTGAAGCTGTAACCCATCAGCCGGATACTCTCGTGCGCGTTGTCCAGGGTCTGGATGACCAGTTGCTCCGCACTGCCTTCAGGCGAAAATCCGACGTCAATGGAAGGCGTTGCGGATGATGCGCACACGCTGAAGCTCAGCGAGGCCGCCATGGCGATCGCTGCAAAGGTTAATTTCATGTTGTGTTCCTGGATTGAACCGGTCGTGGCCGGCCTCAAGTGAGAGATGTGTTTCGCAGAGGAAAAAGAGAGGGCCGGCTTGGCCCTCAAGGTCATTATTGACGGGAAAGAACGAGAGGTATTAGGGCGTAACTGAGTGGCATACGTTAAAGCAGTCATAATCATACTATCGACATGATAAGACTGAACTTTAGTACGGATGGCTCCCTTATCTTCCGTACACGCGTCAGCGGAACGCGGAGGCCTTTTCAGGCATCAGCGTCACGTGGTTCTGTGTCGCTTTATCGATAGCTTCGCGACCTGCGCCCATCAGGCGCGGCACGCGTAGCCTGGAGCGGTAACCCCGCCCCCGCGCCGGCAGACTTTGCAGCACCATGTGCCACAGCACCGCCGAGCGCACGGCCGCTGAAGGCGAACGCTTCCAGCTGAACTCACATTCGAGGCTGAACTCACAAACTGCTGCAAGTGCCGGATCGGTTAGTACCAGCTTGCTGGTATCCTGTGCGCCAGGCGCTTCATCCAGCACCTGCAGGATGCGTTGTACCCGATCGGCGCGAACGTAACTGCGGCGCTTCCTGAAAGGTGTCGCGGCCAGCAAACGGGCCTCTGAAGGCGGCATCACCTCAACAAAACGGTTGATCCGCACTTCTTCTTTGGTGAACTTGTCCGCGTCGCTGATATACAGCGAGCTGCCGCGCACAACCTTCCCCCCGAACAGGGTGACGTTCTCACCCTCCATCAGGGACTGGACTTCCTCGACATCCACCTTCTTCTGCTCGCGTACCTGCACGCGGGAGTCGTCACTCCACCCACCGCCCAGAAGTCCGCCCTGCTGCACCATCGCACTCATCTCAGCACGGTACTCATTGCCGGCCATCAGTTGCAGGATTTCCAGCGTATCCTTCGGGTCCATAATTTTGCCGGTGATGCGTGTGCCCATGTTCGCAATCAGCGTCCAGACCGCGTCACCCGCAGCCGTCTTAAGGCGCTGCACCTCCTGACCGGCCAGCAGCAGGCAGATGCCCAGCGACCGCACCTGTGTGGCCAGCTCGCCCACTTTCTCCGTATAGCCCGCCCCGATTTCATCATTGATCCACAGGAACGGGAAACGGTCCTTAAATTTACGTACCTTCATGTTGTCCTGCGGACGCCCTTCCAGCTTCTCGCCGAGATCCTGGCTGATAATCATGGCCAGCTGGGACTGGTAAAGACGCCCGAGAGTCGACGCCTCGTTGCCGGATATTTCCAGCGCCGGCACCAGCACAACCAGGATGCGGTCGTTATGCACCACGTCGCGCAGATCGATATCGCCGGCATCCTTCGCAAACACATGCCCATAAGTGTCGTTGAACAGACTCAGCATGCGCGTGAACTGCTGCATCAGGTAGCCATGCTGGCGGTTGGCCTCCGGGTCCCATTCAGACGGGGTGGCCACCTTGTCCATGTCAAAGCCGGCCAGCGTGCTGAGGTAGTTCTCCAGCACGAAACGTATATCTTCATGCCACTGCTCCTCGACCGCCTGTACATAAAGGCCGGCGATTTTGCGCAGCGGCAGGTGCGACTGGATGGTGCGCTGCGACATCACGGTGCCCTCGCGCCGGCATTTGTAAACCAGTGCGGCAATCAGCGCCTGGTTCATCGATCGCGCCTTCTCCTGCCAGTCCCCGCCGGAGCTGCCGGTTTTGGGCAGCATGGAATCCATCAGATTGGTGATGTAGGACTCCTGCGCAAGACTGAAAGCGTTGGTGGTGTTGGTCTGCGGCCGCCCCTTAACGTCTTCCAGCAGCTCCTGCGCACGCGACCGGCCCCCGTTGATGAAGTTCATGATGCGCAGATCGTCTTCGCGCCCAAACCGCCGGACCAGCGAAGCCACGGCAAGTGCCACGTCGTTCTGGGCTTTAAAGTCGGAGTAGATGAGCCCTTTACCCCAGCACAGCGCGTTGAACACCCAGCCCAGCAGCGTTTCTGTTTTACCCGCACCGGTGGTACCGAACATCAGCACGTGGCGGCACAGGTCATCCATCGACAGCCATAGCTCACGTCCCGCATCCTTTCCGCGCAGGTAGCCGGCATACAGAATACCTGCAGCCCGTCCCGTGTGAATGCGCACGGTGGCCACAGGCAGGAAGCCCAGCACCTTTGCGGGTACTTGACGGTCGGTAGACGGGTCGTCGCGGTTCATATCGGCCGGCATGCGCATTGGCATCTTCCAGCGTCCGGCGGGCGCCACAATGAGTGACCAGAACAGCAGCACGGGCAGGCTCAGCAGCAGTGTGGAGGGCCACACAATGCCAGCCGTAACGGCCGCCACCATCCCCATGGCCAGCGTGCCGGTTTCAGCCAGCGTATCCGCCAGCCACGAGCGGCCTACATGCCGGCTGACGCGCGTGCGATCGATGGCGTTGTTACTGTCCGTCATGGCGTTCTCCGTTCAGAAAGGCCATCAGCGCGGCCGGCGAACTCAGCACGGCCTGCGGTACATAGCGGCCGTCATCAGAAATGGTCCAGGGGGTGCCGGGCAGACGGTAGGCACGGAAAGCAACTTCGTTGACGCCAATGGCTCCACGGGCCGTTTCGGCCAGCGTTTCATCTGTCACGACCGGCACCGGCTGTCCGCCCGGAACACTGATGCCGGCATCGGCGGCAAACAGCTGTTTCCAGGCTGAGGCACGAACTGACTCATCCAGTGCCATCACCGGCGTCAGCGCCTTCAGTGACGCATCTCCGCCCTCGATGGTGACCGGGAAAATGACCACGTTCACCAGGCCCGCCGCGGATTCAAAGTGACGTTCCATGCGCTGGCAGTTGGGGCAGTCCGGATCGGCGAAAACATACAGCGTGCGGGCGTGCCCGGATGAAAGCGGCACGGTAAAGAGCCCGCGTGAGGCGGCCTTCTGCAGTCTGGCCGGCAATCCTTCCCGGGCACTTAACGGCAGGCTCCAGCCATCTGCGGGTTGGGCCGCCGGCCTGTTTTCCTGAACCGCCGGTGTCACCTCAGGAACGGGTGAGGCGGGAGCCAGGTGAACGGCCGGCGGACGGAGTGCGGGCTGAAGAGAAGGGTCCTGAAGCAGACGCGCATGTCCGTCGGGGCTCGTCACATCGCCGGCAAAAGGCACGGCAGGTGCGCGCACAAGCAGCATGATGCTCAGCAGCAACATCCCGGCAGGCAGCCCCCACGTCATCACCTGACTTTTTAATGTCCGTTTTTTCTCCGCCTCAGAAGCATGCTCAGTCAGGACCCCGGTAATGCAGCGGAGCAGCTCTCCGGCGTCTTCGCCCCGGTACAGTGGCGTCAGGGCATCGTGCGCGTTCTGCGCGTACAGGCCGTCGCTGTGCACCACAAACCAGGGCTGTGCTGACGTGCGGCAGGTGAAAAGTGGCAGGTTGGCCCGGCGGACACTCAGTAGTCCGGCGGTAACTTCGGCCTCAAACAGGCCATTATTGCTTGAAATATTCATCATTTTGTCCTGTATCAGGCGGCCTGGGGGCCATCGGAGGAGAAATCGTCTGTGCCCTGGGCGGGCAGGTAAAGTGCGTCAGGGAACGGCATATCGCGGATGCGTTTTGCGGCCGGCGGCCTAACATCGCGGGGATAAACCAGCCCCAGAGATTCAAGCTCAAGCTGCAGTCCGGCCACCGCTTCATCGGTCATCAGCGGAGGGAGCGGGAGCCCCAGTCGGGCGGCCATCTTCTCCGCGCGCGCTTGCGCAACAATGCCTGCGCCTTCAACGTAAACTTTGGCCGTATCGGCGGTCTGGAGCCCGTACCACAGCGTGCGGTCGCAGCCTTTGAGCCAGCGGAACCGTGCCGGTGCCAGACGCAGGTCACGTCCGTACAGGCCGGCAAGTGCTGAGCGCACCGTGCCGTGCGTGGCCAGCCATTCACTGACGCCCGGGCTCGCCAGTACGCGCCCGACCTGCCTCTCAGCAACGCGCCAGTCAGGCGTACTGCCAAACACCGGGGCACGTAATACCCGGCGTGTCATGCATGAACGGTTCAGGTCATCAAGCAGGGTGGTAGCTGCGTTTCGGTCACCGGTGAACACCTGCAGACCGAAGACAGCAAGCAGCGCGCGTTCATGGGGCTGCCACTGGTCAGGCGCTGTCATGGCCGGTCCGGTCTGTGCGTCAAACAGGGCCCGTGCTGCTTCGCGGTCAAGCACACGGCGTTTAACAAGCCCGTGCTCTTCCGCAAATTCTTCAGGTTTCTGTGCCCAGGCATTTTCCGGTGTGGTGTCGCTCATCAGGCCGTCAGCCGAATGATTGGCCAGCACCGGGATAACGGTCGGTGCAAAGGTGGCCATCACGCGGGGTAAAGAGTGAATGTCAATCGCCCGGCGGCTGCGAAAGCCCAGTGCCGGGTGACGCGCCAGCGCCCAGCTGGTAACAGCCAGCAGCGGAGTCAGCGGCACGAAAAGAATACCTGCGGATGTGTTCATCACGTCGCGCCATTCGCTCAGTCCCACTGACTCGGCACCGTTGCCGGTGGCAGCCAGCAGATTGATGCGTTCGGCTGCATAACGGTGAATTAGCGGAAAGTCAGCGATGCGCCACAGCCAGTAAAGAAACCAGCAGCTCCAGCGCACGAAATCACTGAAGAACAGCCAGCACAGCAGCGCCGTCAGGCAAAGGGTGGCCATCGCCACGGCCGGCTCATTATTGCCGGCGGCGTTAGGATTATGGGTATGCATGGGGATATTCCGGAAAAGGAGCGGACGCGAACGGCCCGCCTGACTACAGATATAAAAACACCGGCGCGTGGCCGGTGTCAGAGGAAAAGCATTGGGGATGTCAGGACTGCATCACACGACCTGTGGAACCACCACATCGTGCTCAAACTCAACAAAGCGGCTCTGACGACCGACATACTCCGGCCATGGTTCCTGCGGGAACGGCTCTGAATAACTGTTATGACTCATAGCACCCAGCGTGTCGAAGAGGGGAGTCGCCACAGTGGGATGCGCATATATGCTCAACACCGGCACGTCAGGCATACGGGTATAGAGACGCAGTGCGCTGCCTTCAAGCTCGCGATTTGCCCAGTCGCTATTGGTAAGGCCAACCACGTCAACCACACCCTTTTTCACCATATGGATATACAGGATGGTACCTCGCTGAATATCAATGCCGAGGTATTTGCCACGACCGGCATCGAACACCTGATGCTGCTTTTGAGGGCTGAAGCGCTCTGCGCTACTCAGCATTGCTACCATTTTTTTCAGTTTGCTAAGCCGTGATACCTTTCCATATCGACGAAACCCCAATGGAACAATCAGGGCTATCCATACCAATATGAAAAAACTAGCCATGGTAGGATCATCATGGCCGCCTGGTTGATTGCCGGAATAAATTATCAGACTAGCTGCCGCGAAGAATAACAAGCACGGTAGTGCCAAAAAATAATACAGGAACCTTGTAACGGTCCAGAAATTATCAATCTTTGAATCATGACGTTGCACAGTTTTCATGGCATCCTCCTGCGGAATTCCCTCTGATTAAATTATACCCTTACCTGTAGATAAAGCCAGGTATATTACTTAACTCCGTCTTCACCAGGAGTACCATTATTCGGTACATTTTTCAGACCCGGCATCCTTCGGGAACCGCCGCCAGCTGCTGCAAACATCCCTTTGACGTCATCCACCAGACCTCCCATGATACCGGCCATACCTGCGCCCCCCAGGAACGTGATGACATAATCCGCCAGTGTTGCCTGCAGGCCAAAAACACGCGTCACACCAAAAGTCGCTATACGGGCATAAATCAGCAACCATCCAATCATTTTTACCAGACCAATTATCGAGTCTGCATTGGCATTGGCCAGCGCCGGACCGAACAACATATTCAGCAACGTTCCGCCTGCCATCACGGCAACAGACGCAAAGAAGAAGCCCAGCACCATCAGTGAAGGGCGCAGCATCATGTCAATCAGGAAGATGTAGCCATAGGCACTGCGACTCCCCTTATCCTCCTCAGCCCCAAGGTGGGTAGCCGACCACATCGGCCCCGCCGCACAACCTACCATGACGCTCACTATCCAGTTAAACACCCCCACCATCCAGTACAGGAATGGTACAGCTGGCAGAAATACCGCCAGCGAGAACCCCACAGCGAAAAGCAAAAGCATCATGAAGTAGAACGGCGGTGCGAGCTCGTTCAGGACGTCCTTAACAACGGCACCGGGATTAATAAACAGCAGACCACCGATTTTACCCAGCACTGAATTATCTGCCGTAGATGCCGCCGCCAGTGTGAGTGTATAGGCAGCAAGAGCAGTTTCAGTGGCACCGAGAGTGTAATCTCCGATTGTCTGCATCTTAATTAGAGGGTTAACCTGGTGTGAAAAGTCGGCCTCAGTACCAAATTCATTTGTGGCTATCAAAGTAGTAATTTTCTGCATAGGACTTCGGTAAAAGCTAATTAATACTGAATTCGAATCAGTAGCATTTAGCGCAGCTCCATCATCCTTGGCCGTCTGCGAGCCCAGCGGGGGGGTGTAGGTGCTGTTTTGTAACTGTGACCGGTAGGCGGTAAAAACCTGATGATACAAATCACCGGTGCCGGTTTCGCCATGCAGACTTGAGCCTGATGTGATCGGCGCTGCGTTGGCCACTTCACTCGTTTTACTGTTGGCCGTCGCAAAGGTGTTGTACCAGGCGCCCAGTGAAATCCAGCCGTAGGTCTTGAGCTGTGCAGTTAGCTGACTCTGCAGCGAGTCTTTGTAGTTGAGCTGGTTCAGCGCGTTGTTCACCGTGGTTTCATACGCGGCCGCCGCGTTCTGAATAATCGTCTCGGCGTCAGCCATGGTTCCGGTATCCTGGTCGCGGCGGCTCATATATGCATCCACGTACGCCTGCGCCGCTGCATCAAGTGTTGACTGCATGGTATCCAGCGCTCCCCGGGATGCTGTCGTGACGCTGGCAGTATTAACCGGCGAGCCAAAGAGGCTGTCCATCACGCCCTTTGACGGTTCAGAGATCCGGGCGCTGCCGCACAACGCACTGCCGTTACCGGTGGTGTAGTCACCATTGCCACCCTTCGTTTCCATCAGACTCGTACGCGCCTGACCGTCCTGGTACAGAGAGGACAGCTCATGGTTGGTGGCGTACTTACACAGGTTCATCTCAAACACCGCCCGCGCCGCAGAGCGCGTGGAGGGCGCCGTGGGTTGCACGACAAGGGACATGCCGCTGCTTATCATGTCTGCAGCTTTGTCGGTCAGCAGGTTAGCACTGCCGATCCCCATGGTGGAGGCCGCCCACAGCATCACCAGCTGCGACAGCGACCAGCCCGAGGCGGTCGGAATTAATGTGATAAAACCGGCAAAGCTCATAACCGGATGCAGCATCGAGCGCCCTGCGCTGAAGACCTTGCCATCCTGGCCGCCTTTGTACAGGGTTTTCAGCGTCACGATAAGGAACCACGCCAGCGCCACCGCACACAGCACGCCGTTCAGCAGCGCAAACAGTGAACCGATAAGCGTTTGCTGGCCAGGCTGAAAAGGCGAAATTACCACATCGCCGAAAATCATCACCAGAGCCTGTCGTGACAGGTCACCCGTTTTCTGTGCGGCATCGCTGATGGTCTGGTAATCAACGCCGTCGGCAAACGCCGGGCAGGACGCGGCGCACAGCAGAGCCGCCGCCTGAATTTTTGTCAGTAGCTTCATGAATTACCTGCGGGTCAGGAGCTGACCAGATGGAATAAGTGAGGGCCGCAGTGCGGCGGTATTAAGGCGTTTTCAGCGACCGCCGGGCAGCGAGGCGGCATCGCGCAGGATGAGGGCGAGCTGATGTCTCAGCATATGGCTGCCAGCGGAAAGCCAGCTGAACGCAACGATCATCACGACAGCAACCAGCGCCAGCGCAAAGGCGGCGGCGAGGAGCAGAAAATAAATCAGCATCCCCCACTCCACCGGTGTCATGTTCCCCGACTGTGCGTGGTCCCGAAGGGTAATGATGTGTGGCCACAATGCGTGAATAAATAATACGGCCACGCCCACCCGGGCGATGACGCTCAGTGCTTTATCGGTCATTCAGGGAATTCCTCAGTGGGCCGGCAGTCAGCCGGCAAAGTGATCTACAACAGAATGAGGGTGGAGGCAGGGTGCGGCGACAGAGTAGTTAATGGTTCAGCGGCTGGCGACAGTGGTCCCGGGACGCTTCATAAGAGGCGCGTTACTTCACGTACTGCCAGACATGCTTCGGCACGCGGTCAAACAACCGGCCGGCGGCAAGCTCCGCCTTGCGGTGGTCCCACGCCTGCGTCATGGCAGGCTCGTCAGCGGGATCGACGGTATAACTCAGGAGTTCGTAAACCTTTTCAAGGGTTTCAGGCTTATGGCAACGGCGGAACTTAAGCAGCCATTCATTTCGGGTCATGGTGGTCTCTCCATTCAGTGCGTGGCGCGAATGCGTGTTCGTGGCGCCGAAAAATAATGTGCGTGGCTAAAGTCAGGTTCATTCAGCGTTATCCTCCGCCTGGCGCAGGGCGCTGACAAACCGGTGAACCGCCGCCGGCTCAAACAGCAGCTGCCCTTCAGACCTGACGGGGACGGGCAGCGTGATGCCGCCCAGGCGCTTACGACGGCTGACTGCCTGCCAGAGAGCCAGTGGCGCAATGCCCGCCTTTTTCGCAAACGCGTCGAGCGGCATCAGTGGTTCATCTGAAGGGACTGCGGCTGAATCAGGGAGCCGGGCATGCCAGCGTTCCGCAAAACTGATCGCTTCAGCCTGGTCAAACATAAGGGTCGCCCCACGTATCTGCCGGCTGGGGGGGAGCTGTATGCCGTCAAACATGCCGCCCGTCCGGGCAGCATGCAGCAGTTCGCCCGGCCGTACCCTGAGCAGGCTGGCAAAAACATCAAGTCGGATATACATAACAAACGTCTCTCAGTTCTTATATTCAGTGAGCGTCATGCCGCTCACCGGATAAAAATGTACAGTTGCGATACTCCAAACATCAGTGCGGTAAAACATACGGGGACGAGGATCAGGACAAAAAGGCACCGCGTGAACAGCAATTCAACCCGGCGAATGACATCTGTCCGGGGAGCCTCAAAGACCATGGACAGCATTGCAATGGCGGATTCAACCGGACCAGTATCATCCGGGCCCGCGCCCGCAGCCCGCAAACTGTGGCGGACTTTACGCAACTGGTGTCGCGCATCCGAGCAGAGCGCTGCAGCTGTCCGCCGCTGTCCTGCACGGCTTGCCCGTCGGGCGCTGTGCAGCAGATGCATAATGGTTTCTCGCCGTTCACCCAGGGCAGCATCATCCATCAGGGTGCAGAGGCGGATAAGCTGCAGCTCGCATTCTTCATCCTTCATTATAATGTGTCCCCTCAGAACAGGCCGCCGCTCAGTACCTGCCGGCACCAGCGAGTCTCCTGCAAAAATGCCTGAAAACTGCCTTCCTCTGACGCCGACACCCGTTTTTCCTGCAGCTGCCACAGGCGGTATGCCGAGGCCAGCGCCTGCACAAAGCCGGTCGCAGCCAGAAGCGCCAGCACCAACAGTACGCAGCCCACGCGCAACCAGCCGGTGCCACTCACGCTGCCGCCGGCGGCGAGAAGCATCAGCAGAAAACCTGCTGCCGGCAGACCGGTGAGCCACATCAGCCCCCACCAGAACCAGCGGCTGATACGGTAATTACGCGCAAGGCGTTCCGGTGACAGACCGCTGTCTGCCACCGCGTGTGACCAGTCAGCTGGCCGGTAATCACCCGCCCCCCGCCCGGCCGTAACGTCCCGGATACGCTGCCAGAGGCGGGACACGTTTCGCCCGGCATGACGCGTCACGCTCGACACTTCCCACGCCGGGATGAACACGTTCAGTGCAATCCAGCCCACGCGCTTCGGGGTGATTTTTGATTTACGGGCCCCGGATGACGGATCCTGCGACTCAGGTGTTGTCATGCTGCGTCCCCTTTTGCGGTCAGAGTGGGTTCAAGAAGTGTGAACGTTACGTAGTGCAGCGCGCCGATGGTGCACAGCGCGTTCATCAGAAAGGCATAAACGGACGTTAACGCCGGCGTTTCCATGCAGCGAATATCCGGCGTCAGAAAGATAATCTGTCCCGGGCGCTGCCGGAGCGTGCTGAGATTCAGTCCGGCGCAGCCCGCGAAGCTCTCCGCCACATGCGGATGATGGTAAATGGCCATGCGGTCACGGATGGCCTGTACCGACTCGCCCGCCCCGTTTTGGGTGAGCAGTGAACGGGCCGTCTGCAGCGCAGGATGATAGGGGTATTTCCGGCTCCAGCGCGCAAGCGCCGTCCAGAGATCGTCCGCCCACAGCTGCCCGGCCAGCCCGCCGAGCCCGGATGACTGTCCGGAAAAATGGCCAGAGTCATCGGCAAACGCGAGTACGCAGGCCATCAGCTGACGGGTCAGTTCACTGTGTTCGCCGGCGGGAAAGAGCGCCGCGGCAATCGACGTGCAGCCCTCGGGGGCGCTGACACCTTTTAGCGCGTCCAGCACGTTCCAGACGTCGCCCTCCTGCGTCTGCCCGGGCGCCAGGCGCCACGCCTGCCACAGCGTTTTCCAGCGCGGCGCGTGCCAGAAGGCCTCCCACATCGCGCCGCAGGGATCCAACACCAGAACCGGGCCGGCGCCCGCGTCCAGTAGGGAGAAAAGCGCGCCGGCATCCGGCGCAAAGGTACCGCTCATTGTCATTGTTATCTCCGTTACGGTTACTGTGCGCTCACGCCCGCGCTCAGCTGAGAGGAAAGCGCCTGCAGCTGAGGCGCGTATTCCGCCTTCGCCGCCAGTGCCAGCTGCTGGCCGGCAATAATATTTGCCTGACGCAGCTCGTTTTTAATGCCGTATGCCAGCCAGTTTGCCAGGCTCTGCTGGCGCGCCATCTCGCGCGTCAGATTGTCACCGTCCATGCCCTGCAGATCGGTAACCCACGCCGTATTCGCGTAGCGGCGGCCGACCTCGAATGACTCCAGCTCACGTTCGCTCATTGTGCCGGTGGACTTCGCCTGTGAAGATGCGGTCTGCTGTAAGTAGCTTTCCGCCGACGGTGACTGGCGGGCCTCTGTGATGACGTCCCGGGTCGCCTCCAGCGGCTGGCTGGCCGCGACCATATCCAGCTGTGGCTGCATCGCGGCGCTCTGAATCGCCTTGTACTGTGTGAGCAGCCCCTGATATTCCTGCCCGGTGGCCGTCTGAATCTCGCCTTTACCCGGGGTGCGCCCGGCATCAAGCTTCGCGGTGTTATTCACGTAGCCCATGGCGGCGTCCGTCTGCGCCTGTGTGAAGGTCAGTTCCGCATCCTTCCCGGGCTGACCCGCCCCGTCGAACAGCGATCGCACCTCGGTATCGCCGCCCGGGAGCTGTGAGACGCCCGGACACAGGCCGGTGCCACCGTAAAGCTTTGCTTCATCCGCCGTGCAGTAGGCCGCGTGGATAAGCGCGCTGCGGTAGCCTCCCTGCCGCGGTGAGGTGGGCAGGCTCGCCAGCGTTTCACGCACGGCCGCACTCGACACGCCACTGCCACCGGCAAGCTTTGACGCCGCCGCGCGTGTTGCCTGACTCACCTGGCTGGCCGATCCCGAGGCCGACTCGCTGCAGATGCTGTCCGGCACCGTGTAGGCTGCCCGGGCCTTCTCCAGCCGGTCGGTCTGGCGGTTGAAATTATCCGCCTCGCGCTGGGTGCGTGCTGCCTCGGTGATGGCCGTGGTGGTTTTATCCGAGGACTGCACCACCGCCGTACCGGTTTCCTGCTCGGCCGACAGGATTTCAGCGAGCGTGGCCTGCATGGTCTGCAGCGACGGCATCACCTGCGTGGTGATCGGGATGCTGCTGAGCACCTCGGCCGGGTAAGCCATCGCTTTCGGCGCCAGTGCCGCCAGCATGCAGACGGCAAGCAGCCGGCGCCCCGTAAGGTGCCTTTTGAGACGGTTGTTCATGTGATAACTCCAGAAAGTCAGAGGTCGTAGCCCTGTTGAGAGATGAGTTCATCCGCCAGCGCCCGGATGACGTTGTCACCGCGATCCTCACCCGCGGTGCGCCGGCGATGCTCAATAACCTTTTCCGCCGTGCCGCCCGGGAAGAACCGCCCGAGGATGCGGCGGGCCGTTGCGGCGCCGACGTCTTTTTCAAGCATTCGTCGCAGCGACATATCCACCGGCGTGGTGCTGTGCCCCCATAGTTCCTGCGGTCCCACCGTGTTCTTCATGATGTGAGCAATGGTGCTTCCACCCTTGATGCGGAAGATACCCAGGAACGGCACGCCGCTCCCGTCAGCCGACGGTCCGCTGCCCATGCGGGCGAACTGGTCGAGCGTGGTGTCAGGAACCTTGAACCGCTCCTTCAGCAGCGCACGGTCCTCCGGATCGACGCCGACCATGTACACCGAGTTGGCAGACTGGCGGAGCGCCTCGGGCATGTCGCGGAAATACTGCGAGGAGAGCACCGTGCGCACGCCAAACTTGCGCTGCTCACGGTCGGCGGTTTCCAGCATCGGGAAGATAAAGGGCGCGCCCTTGGCGTTGTGTAACTCGTCGTACTGTTTCGTTTTGACTTCCTGGTCGAGCTGCTCCACGCGGGCACGGTGCATTGCGTGCCAGCGGGGGTGCAGGCCAACGAAAAGTTCGTCCTGATACTGCGGCAGCACGAAGTCACCGCCCGATATATGGCCACCGAACAGGAACATGATGCCGGTCTGCAGATACCCCGCCTTTGACTTGTCGCCGGCCACATACTGCAGGTCAACCGTGATGACCCGCGCCTTCGGGCTTATCATAAAGCGCGTCCGCCCGGCGAACATACGGTACTGGCCGCAGGCGTCGCGCAGGCAGCGGGCAAGGTACTGGATCAGCGCTTCGTTACTGCCGTCACGCTGAATGTCGCCGAAGATGCTGACAAACTCTTCGCTGAGCAGGCGCGGGGACATATCGGCGAGTTCCGGTACCGCCTGAAACTGCGCCCGCTGCGCTGCGTCCGTCTGGCCGGCATCCTGCAGAAGGTCCCTGACCTCATACCACGTGGCGTTATCCCGAAACTCCGGGTGCGCCGCCCAGATGCCCGCCGCCTCCAGCGCGGCGTCAACGTCGGTCACCAGCCCGTGTTGATAGCGCCGCGGATCCTCACGGTTGATTTTGAATGACTCGCTCACCAGACGACGAAGAATAACCGGCGTGTCACGGCCGTTAGGCGGCTCACCGGTGCCAGGGTCAATGCACAGTGCCGTCAGCGAGTTCTCAATAAACCCCGCCTCGTAGCCCAGCGGCATCGTCCTGCCCAGCTGAATATCGAACAGGTTGCGGCACGACGCCTGATCGTTGCGCAGAATGATGCTCAGCACCTCATCCTGACGCTCCGGTGGCAGCGCCGCCCGCAGTATCGATACCATGCCCTGCGAGCTGAAGCCTTTGTCTATCCCCGCAAAAAAGGGCAGGAACTGCTGTGCGCTGGCCGCCTGAATGATGGGCTGGCGGTTAATAAACACCGACTTACCGCCGCCGGACTCGCCGGCGACGATATTGGTCAGTTTGGTCTGCTTCGGCGTGGCCAGTCCCACCGGCATGAGCTTACCGTCGGGCGTGACGTAAAGGGCGTTGCCATCCTCATTCCAGGCCGATGCCGGTCGCGTCAGCGGCATCAGGTTCAGCGCCTCGGAGAGCGGAGGATACATCAGGCAGGGACCGCCTGCCGCCGATGAGGCGGTCAGCGTGGCCACCCACGCACGCACCGGATCGCCAAAGGTATCCGTGACGCCACACACTCCCCAGGAGTTCAGCGCCTGCTTCAGCAGAGTAAGGTTACGCGTGACGTCCTCGGGCGAAGCGCCCCAGGTGGCGGCGGTAATGGTCATCACGGTCACCGGTTCGTGCTGCTCGCGCGCGGCCAGCAGCGAGATCGACCGGAAGATGGGTTTCAGGCCCGGGACCCATTCGGCCACGCTCAGCACGCCCTGCTTGCCGGTGAGGCGTTTCATGCCGCCAGGCATCAGGTCATGACGGATGCGAAACGGCACGCTGCGGGGGATGAGCTTGCGCAGGCGCGCAAAGCTCTGCGGCGTCTGCGGCCCGAGATTGACCGCCAGCGTACCGTGCCAGACCCCGTTAATTTTCAGCAGGTTGTTGCGCATTTCCTGCACGCCGGCACTCATTACCTGAAAGTTCAGCCACGGTGCCAGCAGCGCCGTCGCATCGTCTCCCTGACGCACGCCCCGGGGTATCACGCGATCGTCAGGCAGCAGAGGCTGCCAGTTTTCACCGGTGCCCTGCGGGTCGGTCTGGGCGCGCAGTACGCGCCCCATTTCGTGTACGTCAATCCGCCGTAACAGCACCCCCTTCCCGCTGTCGCCGAGCGCTCGTTCAACCTGCGTAAGAAACGCGTCATGGCGTATTTTGAGCCCCGCCAGCTCGGTCAGCAGCGGGTTCTGGCCAAAGGCCGCAGGGGGACTGGCCTTGACCAGATCGCTCAGACGGGCGTTTTCATCACGCAGTTCGTGCCCGGCCAGTACGCCCCGGCCGGTATAACAGACAAGCCAGGTGCGTTCGCGGTTCACCCAGGGCGCGAGCTTCTCCACCTGCTCGTCCAGCAGATAGTTCAGATCCAGCCCGGTGCGCTTCAGTGAGCGGTACTGAGGCGCAAGCATGCGTCTGACTTCTGCAGCACCGCCCTCCGGATCGCACTCATGCACTGTGCTGATTTTATGGCCGCTGTAGCGGTAGTGCGCGTTAAGGGTGGCGGTCATGCGGTCAAGACGTCCCTGCCAGGAGTCATCATGTGAAGCTGGCAGCTCGTCATCCGACTCACGATAGCTGCCTGCAATTTCATACACCGTCAGATAATCACCGTTTTGCGTGACGGCAATAAAGGGCGCGCTCATCTCGGGATGGCGCACGCGGTCATCTTCATTGAGACGCACCACGGTCTGCAGGTCGCAGTAATCAGGCAGGTCACGCGAGACGGCAAAGCGCGTCACGGCAGTGATAACCTCTTCAGTCCAGCGGATGAGGCGGTTTTGCATACAGGTCGCTCCGTGTGTAAGTACTCCAGGCGGGCGTGTGCAACGCGTTATCTGCGGTGCGGCCCAGCGGAAGCAGCAGGGTCAGGTCACTGAAAACATCAGGGGGAAGGATGAGCACGCAGCCTTCAAGCCGCTGCTGCACACGGGCGCGCTTCACCGGTGCAAGCCGGCGCATGGCCGCGGCGAACTCCGGAGCACGGGAGGTGCCCCACATGCTCTCGACCTCACGGGCGTGGCGGGCAAGCCAGTTCCACACTTTCCGCCCTTCTTTACGTACCGCCTTGCTGTCACTTCTGAGGCCCAGCAGGGCGCGGCGCTGCAGGTTGATGATGTCGGCAGCCGGTGCATCAGGCAGCCAGGCAAGATGCCCGTGCGCGGCGGTCTGGCTGTCGAGATTGAAGGTCATCCAGCAGAGCGTGCAGAGTGGCTGCGCCTCCGGTCCCTGCCACTGGCGCTGGGCGTGCGTACCACAACAGCGACAGGCTGGACCAAGATTGACCGGTACCGGACGTGGCGGGACATCCTCACCGCTGATGTCCGGCACGAGCGGCAGCAAGGCATCCGCTGCCGGGCCCGGCGCGAGATAAGCAGTCATGGTTACTTCCTTTTTGAAGAAAAAATAAAAGGGAGAGTCAGGAGAAAGAAGTGATTCAGACGGGCAGAGAAGCCCAGTACGCGCCAGAAATGGCAGCGATAACGCCGCCCCGTGGTGGGGCGGCAAAGCTGATCAGCCCACGCTGACCGGCGTCATGTTCATCTGGGTCTGACCACGCTTGATGATTTCCGGAATGGCAATCAGCACCAGGCTGCCCACAAAGCCCAGGGCAACCATCCACGGCTTGACCTGCGGATTGTTCTTCATAGACTTGAGCGCGAAAACGCTGCCGACCACCCCGGCCACACCCAAAAACTGAGCAATATTCAGCACGCTCTTTGTGCCTGATGTTGCCCCCGTTGAGACCGAATTCAGCATATCCGCAATGTCGCCGTCGGCCATCGCCATCGGCGAGATAAAAGCTAACCAGGCACAAAGGGCACGCAGGGTCAGCTTACGCAGGTCTTCAGACAGCATCAGGGCGCGCGCGAGCGCGGCGCGGTAAAGGCGAGTAAACATGGTTTTTTCCTTAAACAGAATGTGGCCGGATGGCCGGTTAAATGTGTCCTTAAGGACGGAGAGTGCAGGCCCGCAGTCAGTGCAGGCCAAGTGATTTCTGAATGGCATCGAGCAGATAGGGACTGCAGATCATCATGATGCCGATAATAAACTTCACGGTGCCGCTGCTGACGTCATTGCCCGCCGTCAGGCCGGAGTGTCCGTCCTTTTGCGATCGGCGCCACAGCATGACTCCGGATAATGCGAACCACACGCCCGCCATGCGCAGCAGGGTCAGCAGGGCATTGGCGGCGACGGCCCCCTGCCCGAACGTCCCCGTATCGACATAGCTGATGGCGTCAAACGACACCTGCCAGCCCATCTGCTGCCCGGCGGCACTGATAAGCTGGCCAAGCCCGGCCAGACATCCGCACAGCAGCACCATGGCCACCATGCTTCCGCCGCTGGCAGCCTGTCCGGGCGCCTTGCGTGCAAGCCAGGACTGACGGGCGAGATACCCACCTAGCCCCGCCACCGCAAAGAGGATCCCGAGCGTCAGCGCAAGGTTGATACCCGCGCTGAGAAGCCCGGAGGCCAGATTGGACAGCATGGTTATACCGTCGAGCGAACCTCCCATGACGCCTCCTTAACGCAGCACGCCGGCGCTGGTAGTCACGCTGCGCTCCGTGACATTAACGCCGCTCACGGTCACCGCCCCGAGACGGTCGCCGGGCTGTACTGCCCAGGTCTGTCCCTGCCAGCTTACCCACGCCATACCGTCCTGCACGCTTTCGAGGCGCATACCGGAAAGCAGGGTCCGTCTCGCCGTTTTACCGACCGTTTCCCGCGCCGTGGAAGGGAGTGCCTGACGCGCGCCCAGAGCGGCCAGCCGGTCAGCCAGACCTCTGTTCTCAGAGGCGATGCCGTCGAGACTCACCTGCATCGTGGCAAGTGCCGCACTCTGCGCCCGCACCGTGTCGGACAGACGCATGATGGCTTCGCGGTTGGCCGTTTCGAACGCACGCCCTTCGTGAATAAGCTTCACGACGTCCTCCGGCACGCTGCCACTGCCTTCACTGACCGTCAGTCCGGCAGCGGGCACCGTCAGTCCGCCCGTCTGCACAGGCGCCGGTTCGGACACCTGCACCGGCTGAAGCGGCGCAGCCCCTGGCTGTGCAGAGGCAGGAGGCGATCCGGACTGGACGGCACCAAATCCCTGCTCCTGCCCGAACGCCAGCTGCCCGGCATCCGGTGCGGAAGAGGACGGCATGAACAGGTACCAGCCTGCAAATGCAAGGCCCAGCACGCCGCCCGCCAGCCAGGGCAGAGACTGGCCCATCAGCAGAGGCCGGGTCAGCAGGCTTTGTTTTTTGGGTGGCGGAGGGGGAGCCTGCTGCGGAGAGGCGTGGACGCTGTCCGCCGGTATCGGATCAAACTCATTCAGGGTCACGGGGATTTCCTCTCAGTTCGGCGGCGCGGATGCGCGCCTGCGTGTCCGCCCGCAGCTCGGCGGCGGACGGGGTCGGGTTGCTGCTGAACGCAGCCGGCGTCACGGAAGTGCCGGTCAGCGGTGATGCCCCTTGCGGGCTCTCCGCGTCAGTGCTGTACACTCCGCGCATAAACTGAATGGCCACCACTTCGCCGTTTTTCACGGTGACCGTGCGGTCAGGCAGTCGGGCGGCGTCGTTCGTCAGAACCTGTGCGGCCTGACTGGCCGTACCGCCGGCAATCACGCCCGCCACCGCCGTGCCATCTGGCGTGGACGGCCGCGTGGTGACGGTGTTAAAACCGTTGCTCAGCAGCTGCGTGTTGGCCTGCGCGTAAAGCTCGCCCACTCCGCCAATGCCTTTCAAAATGGAAGGCAGGACGATGCGGCGCATATAATGATGCTCAACATCGGTCGCGATGTTGGCCACGAGCGTGTCGTCCTGAAGCGCATAGGCATCCACCTTGTACTCCTGCCCGCGCAGCGCCATCGTAGTGAAGTGAATGATGACGCCATCACCCGAAAGCTTTGCCCCTTCGGGCGCCTTCAGCACCGCGCCAGCGTAGGTGCCGGTAGTGATCCGTCCCAGCACCGGTGTGGTGCCGTTGTCGGAGTTCACGCCGGTATATATTTCACCCGGCCCGCGCCAGTAGGGTGCCACCACTTCCACCGCTGGCTGTGCGTTCTGCGCATCCTGACGACTGCGAAAAGACGCCTGCTGCACTGCGCTGCCCGGCAGCGAGTCGCGCCAGCTGGCCCAACCGCTCTCCTTGCCGCCCAGCAGCTGCGCCGCCGGTAGATCGCCGGTCATTGGCGCGGCCTGCATCTTAGCCAGCAATCCGGCCAGCGCCTTCTGACGCGCCTCGTTCAGGGTTTTTTCCTGCTCGGCGGTACGCCCGTTGCCCTGCTGGCGGGGAGGTACGGGCGGTGGTGTTGTAACAGTCACCTTTGGCGGCGCTTTCGGCGTGATGACGTCCTGCTGTAGCGGGATACTGGCGATAAAGCTGGTGTTAGCCGTCGTCGCGTCCTGTGCGCCGCGCGCGTTATTTTCGCGCAGCAGCTCACGGTAGGCCGGTTGCTCCTGCGCGCCGGTCTGCGTGGTACCGGTGACCCGGTTCAGGTCCATGCGTGACGGGGCGGGCGGCGGAGCGGCATACCAGGTCCAGAGCGCGTAGCCGCCGCCGGCCACCGCCACGACTCCGGCGATAATGAGGCCTATCATCAGGCGGACGTTGTGGCCGCCGGTATTCTGTTGATCGCTCATGATTACTCCAGGGCAATGCTGAGGGCTTCGGTACGCCCGTCAACGGAGAAGGCGACGCGCGGCGTCACCGGCAGCTTCCACAGATGCGTGCCGTCAGCAGACGACAGCGTGGTGTCAAACTCGTCGCGGATATCCGCACGTGAACGGATGTACAAATCATCGCCCTGCTGCCACACAGCCGTATCCGGCACGCTGCCGGTGGTCTTCAGGCGTCTGGCGCCTGAAGGCGGTACGCCGTCCAGAAACGCCTGCAGCACATCATCATGCAGCCCGATGCGCGAAGGAGAAGGCGCGTCGGCCGCCGCACCCGGCCCCCGCTTTGGTACGCGCAGGTCGAGACGCGCGTCCACGACCCAGGTCTTTTTCGCCGTATCCGGCTCGCCGCTCATCACGCTTATCTGCAGCGGCACCGCCAGCCCGTCCAGCCCCACCGTCACCAGCGTGTTTACAAAGTCGCGCTTTGCCGTGATGACCATAAAGGACGCGCCGGGCATCCAGGAAACGGTGATGTCCGC